>NZ_CATVYQ010000052.1:0-14559 GCF_958348295.1 uncultured Holdemanella sp. | reverse complement strand
GAATAGTTGAAATGGAGGCGCTATAATAACATGAAGATTGAAGGGAACCAGAAAGAACTGGATGCAATGGTAGAATTTCATAAGGGAAACCGTGTCGAGGGGCTGAGACTGCAAGAAGAATTTGCAGCGGAATTTCGTAAGGAGTATAAAGACAAAGATCACTGTCCTTGCCTGAAAGCCTGTCGTTATCACGGAAACTGTAAGGAATGTGTAGCAATCCACAGAGCGCATCAGGAACATGTTCCTAATTGTATGCGACCATTGATTAATAAAAAATTGAAATTGATGTCAGAATTAACAGAGCATACCTTGGCAAATGAAATAGAAGCTCCACATGAGATTTTAAGAAAATAGGCAAGTCAAATTCCAGTTTATTAAATCAAAACATTAATATTTTGATTAAACCTTTTCAACAAAGAGACATAATGTTTCTTTGTTTTTTTACAGAGGTTTTCAAAAAGGTTTTCAAAACTATCTATAAGCAGAAAAAAAGCCCTTATATAAGGGCTTTATTTACAAGATGGCGTCGACGGAGGGATTCGAACCCCCGACCGTGCGCTTAGAAGGCGCATGCTCTATCCAGCTGAGCTACGTCGACAACGCATATATTTTATAACATAATCAAAATATATGCAAGCTTAAATTTAAAATTTAGTCTAACTCAAAAGCACCTGTATACAATTGATAGTATTTACCCTTTTGTTTCAACAAGTCCTCATGATTACCACGCTCAATAATACGACCTTGCTCTAATACCATGATCGCATCACTATTTTGAATCGTTGAAAGTCTATGCGCAATCACAAATACCGTTCTTCCTTCCATCAACTTATCCATACCTTCCTGAACAATGCGCTCCGTATGTGTATCAATGGAACTTGTTGCTTCATCCAAAATCAATACAGGAGGATTGGCAACCGCTGCACGAGCAATGGATAAAAGTTGTCTTTGTCCTTGCGATAAAGATTCTCCACCTGCATGAATCATTGTGTCATAGCCATGTTCTAAGTGTTTAATAAATTCATGCGCATTCGAAAGTTTACTTGCTGCAATACACTCTTCATCACTCGCATCTAAACGTCCATAACGAATATTATCCATAATGGTACCGGTGAATAAGTTTGTATCCTGCAATACAATGCCTAATGATTTTCTAAGATCTGCTTTCTTGATTAGTTTTACATCAATACCATCATATGTGATAGATCCAGATTGAATATCATAAAAACGATTTATTAGATTCGTAATGGTTGTTTTACCAGCACCTGTAGCTCCTACAAAGGCTATTTTTTGACCTGGTTTTGCAAATAGAGAAACATCAAATAAAATCTGTTTATCTGGATTATATGAGAAGTTTACATTTTCAAAACGAACATCTCCACGAAGTGGAACCAATTCATCTTGTCCATTTTTTCTTGGATGATGCCAAGCCCAATGATCATGATCAATTTGTTCTAAAGTAACCACACCATCATCTACTTCACTTTCTGTATCGATGATTTCATAAATACGCTTAGCACCAGCATCCGCCATGATTACCGCATTTAACTGCATACTAATTTGTCCAATTGGATTTGTAAAACTACGATTCAACTGTAAGAATGCCGCAATACCACCTAATGTTAGTCCAGCAATATGATTTAGCGCAAAAATAGAACCCACAACCGCTACAAGCACATAAGAAATATATCCAATGTTCATTACGATTGGCATTAAAACATTCGCAAACGTATTCGCATTCGCACTTGCTTCAAACAACGCATCATTTACTTGATCAAAATCTTTGATGCTTTGTTCTTCATGCGTAAAAACTTTAATAACTTTACTACCTTCCATCATTTCTTCAATAAAACCATTTTCTACACCCAATTGTTTTTGTTGAGCAATAAAGTATTTACCTGATTTTGCCGAAATCTTTTTTGAAGTATACACCATCAATAAACCACATGCGATTGTTAAAACAGCCAATGGAACATTTAAGATAAACATAGAAATCGTAACTGAGATAATTGTCATTAAAGATACAATAACTTGAGGAATACTTTGAGAAATCAATTGTCTTAAAGTATCCGTATCATTTGTATACACTGACATGATATCACCATGTGCATGTGTATCAAAATAACGTAATGGCAATGTTTGCATATGTTCAAACAATTCATCACGAATATGTTTTAAAGTACCCAATGAAATTGTTACCATTATACGATTAAATCCATATGTAGCTAAGATACCTACACCATAAATCATCACCAATTTCATTAATGCATTTAATAAAGGCACATAATTGGGAACTGTTTGTGATAATAATGGAACAATGTAATCATCAATCAAGCTCTTTAAAAACATACTTCCATATACATTGGCAATACTTGACACAATAATTAATACAAGCACAATAAAACTTTCAATTTTATAAGAAGTGATTGTTTCTTTAATTACACGCTTTAAACTATTTGTATCTCTATTGTTCATCAAAATCACCTCCATTATTTTGTGCTTCAAAAGTTTCTTTATACATCGCATTCGATTTTAATAATTCTTCATGCGTACCTAAACCAGAAATTTTTCCATCGTCAATCACAAGAATCTGATCTGCATCTTGGATACTTGAAACACGCTGTGAAATAATGATTCGAGTTGTATGTGGAATCTTCTCTAAGAATGCTTGTCGAATCAAAGCATCTGTTTTTGTATCCACTGCACTTGTGGAATCATCT
The DNA here is from genome assembly GCF_958348295.1 of uncultured Holdemanella sp. Classification (NCBI taxonomy): domain Bacteria; kingdom Bacillati; phylum Bacillota; class Erysipelotrichia; order Erysipelotrichales; family Erysipelotrichaceae; genus Holdemanella; species uncultured Holdemanella sp. The sequence goes on along the minus strand of NZ_CATVYQ010000052.1, from coordinate 11,839 downwards.
AAAATCAAAATTTTAGGACTCTTTAATATAGCTCTAGCGATACACAAACGCTGTCTTTGTCCACCCGAAACATTCGATCCACCCTGCTCAATATACGTATCATATTTACTTGGCATCAATTGAATAAATTCATCTGCCTGCGCTAATTTACAAGCCTCCATGATCTCATCATCAGTCGCATTTGGATTTCCCCAACGCATATTCTCTTTGATTGTTCCCGAAAATAAAACATTCTTTTGTAGAACCATTGCCACATTATCACGCAATACTTTTAAATCATAATCACGAACATCCATTCCCGCTACTTTAACACTCCCTTGTGTTACATCATATAATCGTGGAATCAATTGTACTAAACTCGATTTACTCGATCCTGTTGCACCAAGAATTCCTAGAGTTGATCCTGAAGGAATGTGTAAGTTGATATGACTTAAAACGTCTTCATCATTTCCATAATGAAATGAAACATCCTCAAAATCAATGGTTCCATTCTCTACCGTTTGAATGCCATTTTCAGGACTTGTAAGATCTGATTCTTGATTTAATACTTCGGCAATTCGTTTTCCACTCGCAATCGACATTGTCACCATGACAAAAACCATACTCATCATCATTAGAGACATCAAAATACTTGCGGTATATGTAAATAAAGACATCAATTCTCCGGTTGTCATATTTGAAGCCACAATTTGATGAGCACCTAACCACGAAATCAAAAGAATTGTGCCATACATACAAAGTTGCATCACAGGAGAGTTAAACACCAAAATTTTTTCAGCTTTCCCTTGAATACTAAAAATAGTCTCACTTTCTTTACGGAACTTTTCAATTTCATGATCCTTACGAACAAATGACTTCACTACACGAATCCCTAAAATGTTTTCTTGAATACTCGCATTCAATAGATCATATTGAGAGAATAAGCGACTAAAGATGGGACTTACAATAAAAATAATTCCAAATAAAACAACGCCTAAAACAAGTACGGCAGCCACAAAAATCATAGCCATTTCTTTATTAATGATAAAAGCCATGACCAAAGATGCGATAAGCATCAATGGGGCACGAACACAAACACGAATCATCATCTGATACGCATTTTGAATATTTGTCACATCCGTCATCATACGAGTAATCAATCCGCTTGTTGAATAAGCATCAACATTTGAAAATGAAAACTCTTGAATTTTGCGATATTCCGCTTTTCTTAAATTCTTCGCAAAACCACTCGATGCGATTGCCGCATGCTTTCCACTTTTAGCACCAGCCCACAAAGATACAAAGGCTGCCACCAACATCAAAAAGCCATAAAACCAAATTGATTTCATATTCCCTTTTTCAATACCATTATCAACTAGGATTGCCATTAAAAAAGGAATACATACTTCAAGTATAGCCTCAATTGAAACATAAACAGGACTTAAAAATGTATCCTTTTTATATTCCTTCACTTCTTTTAATAAAGTCTTAACCATAAAAACCCCCTTATTCTAAATTTTTAGCAAGTTCCTTTAAAATCTCTAATAATTGTTTTTGTTTCTCTATGCCCAAGGCATTTTCAAACTTAGATTCCATGATACGAATCTGATTTTCAATATCCTCATGAAGATCCTGCTCTTTTTGTGTTAACACAATAGCACGAACTCGTTTATCTTTTGGATTTGATTTTCTTTCAATAAATCCCTTTTGTTCCAAGCGATTTAGAATTCCTGTAACAGTTGGATTTGAAATATGAAAATGCTCTTCAATATCTTTTTGAATGACTGGATCCTTATCCGTAAAATGCAAATATCCTAAAACGTCACGCTGAGATTTTGTCAAATCATACTTTTTTAATCCTTCATTCATATGTTTGTCCATCTTTTTCTTAATCAAACTAAAATAAAAACCAATCTCATCATTATCACGCACTGTATTCGCCTCATTTTCATAGCATGCTATATATTTATATAGTATGCTACATATTTTACTCAAACAATTCCATTTGTCAATTTCTGATTTTTTAGTTATCATACTTATGTATGAAAAAAAATGAAGAATATATTGTAACATGTATCGATGATACAGATTTAAATAGCGGCGTTGTTAAAATTGACGATATGGTCGTCTTTGTTCCTAACTTATTGATTGGTGAAAAGGCAAAAATTAAAATTGTTAAGGTCAACAAAAAATACGCTTTTGGTATTATTATTGAACTTTTAAAGCCAAGTATTAACCGCCAAGAATTAACTTGTGAAGTTGCCAAAACATGCGGTGGATGTCAACTGCAACACATGAAGTATGCTTATCAATTAGACTATAAATATAAACATGTTAAAAAACTTTTTGAAGATATAGAAGTAAAGCCAATTCTAGGAATGGATAATCCTTGGTACTATCGTAACAAAGCTCAATTTCCTGTTAAAATTAAGGATGGAAAAGTACAAATGGGATTTTATCGCCAACATTCAAATGATGTCGTTACATGCAAAGAATGTAAGATTCAAGACCATGTGATCAATGAAGTATTTAGCTTTATTCAAAAAAAGATCACACTTAAAATGGCTCAAGATTTAAGACACGTATTTATCCGCCACTCAAGTACAGATGAAATTCAAGTCGTATTTATCGGTAAAAACGAAAAAAATATTATATCTTTATCTGACCAATTAAAAAACACATTCGCAAATATCACAAGTATTGTATTTAACTACAACACACGAAATGACAATGTGATCTTAGGCGATACATATAAAGTGTTATATGGCAATGACTCTATTATTGAAGAGTGTTTAGGTAATAAAGTAAAATTACACTTCAAAGCATTCTTTCAAGTCAATCCTAAACAAATGGAAGTTCTATATAGCCAAGCCATTAAAGCTGCTAATCTTTCTGGAAATGAAACATGCATTGATATGTATGCTGGAACTGGAACTATTGGAATGGCTGTAAGTCAACATGCCAAAAGTGTGATTGGCGTTGAAATCGTTAAAGAAGCTGTAGATAATGCCAATGACAATACTAAAATGAATCATCTTGATAATTGTCACTACATTTGTCAGGATGCCACAGATTTTGCACATGATCATAAAGATGATAAAATTGATGTTATTTTTATTGATCCACCAAGAAAAGGTATGACAGAAAATGGTATTGAAGATACAGTGACAATGCAACCGAATAAAATCGTATATGTTTCTTGTAATCCTAAAACATTATCAAGAGATTTAAAAGTATTTAAAGAATATGGGTATCAATGCGAATACGTACAACCCGTTGACATGTTTTGTCAAACTATTGGACTTGAATGTGTTGCCAAGCTTACAAAAATAGTGTAATATTTTAACACTATGAGGCCGTGGTGGAATTGGTAGACACGCTACTTTGAGGGGGTAGTGAGTAATGCTCGTGTGCGTTCAAATCGCATCGGCCTCACCATATAGATATGAAAAGTGCTCCGGCACTTTTTTATTTTGCACAAAAAAAACTAGACCACAATGGCCTAGTTGTCTTTACTTGGAAATTTAAATACTTGTTCCCCTTCTTTTGTCACTAAGTATTTTCCGCGCACGATATATTCAACATATTCTGGATTTGTCAAATTCTGTTTTGTCTTTTCTAATTCTTTCTTTTTTGTAGACAAATCTTTTTTTTCTTTCTGCTTTTGATTGATACTAGCCTTTAATTCATAAGTCATAGCCAATTGTCGTATACCACCCATAATCAAAAAGCCAGACATAACCAGCATAATAATATATACAAAAAAATGTTGAACCTTTTTTCGTCTTCCTTTCATAAATGAATCCCCTTTTTAATATAACATATATTTGAAAACGAATTCAATGAAAATTATTTCACACGCATAGCCAAAATTGCTATATCACTCGGATTAATACCCGAAATACGACTTGCCTGTCCTAAAGTCAAAGGACGAATCTCCGTCAATTTTTGTCTTGCCTCTAATGAAAGATTATCCATATTTTCATAATCCAAATCATGAGGAAGTTTCATTTTCTCCATTTGTTGTAAATGCTTGGCATCACGCTTTGCCTTGGCAATATAACCCGCATACTTAGTTTGAATCTCAATTTGTTCATTAATTTGATTTTCATAGTCTAATCCAGTATATTTTGCCAATCCACGAACCGTAATTTTAGGACGCTTGATCAAATCCAATGCACTACATCCATGTGCTAATGGTTCAAAACCTAATGTTTGTAGATATTCATTCACATCACTATTTGGCTTAATATGTGCATTAGAAAGCTCTTCTCTAGCTGCTTCTACAGCTTCCATTTTCTTTTTAAACGCATCATATCTTGCTTGGGAAACCAAACCAATTTCATAACCTTTTTCTAGTAATCTTTGATCCGCATTATCATGACGCAACAACAATCGATATTCAGCACGTGAGGTCAACAAACGATATGGTTCTTTCGTACCTTTTGTACATAAATCATCCAACATAACACCAATATATGCTTCATCACGACGAAGCACAAATGGATCTTTTCCATCCACTTTCAAAGCTGCATTTGCACCAGCCATTAAACCTTGACCAGCTGCTTCTTCATAACCACTTGTACCATTGACTTGTCCTGCCGTAAATAAATTTTCGACGATTTTACTTTCCATATTTGGTTTCATTTGAAGTGGATCGATTGCATCATATTCAATTGCATACGCATATTTTTCAATCACACAATGCTCTAAGCCAGGTAATGAATGAACCATTTCTTCTTGTACATCAATTGGCATAGATGTTGAAAAACCTTGAATATAAATGGTATCCAATTCTTTTGATTCCGGTTCTAAGAAAAGCTGATGTCTTTCCTTATCCGCAAAACGAACTAATTTATCTTCGATACTCGGACAATAACGAGGTCCTACACCTTTAACCAATCCTGAATACATGGCTGAATCATGTAAATGTGTATGAATGATTTCATGTGTCTTAGGCTGTGTATAAATCAAATGACAAATTTCTTGTTTCTCAAAAGGCAATACATCTTCTGGTTTTGTTGTCTCACTAAAACGCAAGAACTGATTTGTCCCAGGTTGAGGTTCCGCCTTAGAAAAATCAATCGTATCCATTTTTACACGAGGTGGTGTCCCCGTTTTCAAGCGGAATGTACGAATACCTGCATCACGCAAAGACTGTGATAAAGTATTCACTGTTCTTTGTTCTTCAGGACCAGAAACAGTTGAAGTATGTCCTCTTAAGACATTACTTGTCATATATGTACCAGCTGTTAAAACAACCGCTTTACTTTCTACAAAAGTACCATCTTCTAATTCAACACCAATGGCTTTTTTATCTTTAATAACTACACTCTTACATGCAGCTTCAATAATATCTAAGTTTTCTTGTTCTTCTAAAGCCTTTTTCATAAAACGCTTATACGCTATCTTATCACTTTGAACACGCAAACTCCATACTCCAGGTCCTTTTGTCGTATTCAACATTTTAAATTGTAAAGCAGTTTTATCCGCCGCAATAGGCATCATACCACCCAGCGCATCAATTTCACGTACCACTATTCCCTTTGCAGGTCCACCTACACTTGGATTACATGGCATAGACCCAATCATATCCCTACTTAGAGTAACAATTGCGGTTTTTTTATTCATTCGACTTGAAGCTAAACACGCTTCAATACCTGCATGTCCTGCTCCAATAACTACAACATCATAATACATTTTATACACCCGATTTCTTTCTTAATTGAAAGTGAAATATACTTTGTGGAACTTTTAAATATAAAGTAACAACCACATATACAATTACACTTAATAAACCATTCAAACACATTTTAAATAAACATACTAATTTTGAACCTTCCACTCCATATAGTCCAAGTTTTGATAATAGAATTGAAGTAATCCATAAAGCAAGTAAACCAATCAAAATACGTATAACTATAATCATCGTCTTGTGATAAGAGATATTATATACATCATGGATTTCTTTCAAATTTTTATAAAGAATATATCCTGTACCAATTAAGCTTGAAATAATAGCTCCAGCAATTCCCATGATCCATACAAATGGAATTAATAAAACACCTTTGATCAAAACACCAATCGCTAGATTTTTTAATACATATTTTCTTAATTCCAAAGAAACCATTAAATTCGTAACTAATGGAGCCAAAGTTGACAAAAAGCCTTCTAAAGCCATCCATTGTACAACAAACGTACATAATTCTAAATTTTCTGAATAATATAAAGTATAATTCAATGGTCCTGCATACGCAAAAATACAGAAAGATACAGGGATTGCAACATATAATACAACATTGATACTATCCAATACATTCTTCTTTACTAGTTTATAATTTTTCTTAGATAAAGCTTCGGAAATATGAGGAATGATAGCTGTTGCGAACCCTGGACCCAAAATCATTGGAATCGCATTTAATTTTCCAGCAACATAGTTTGATGCAGAAATAACAGTTGTTGTATCTTTCGCATTATAATGCATCTTTAATCCAGTTGGTAATAAAAAGCCATTAAATATCTGGTCAATATTTCCTAAAATCGCAACAACCAAATATGGAATTGCCAAAATAAGAATTTCTCTAAAAATCTTTTTAGCCGAGCGACAAGCCTTTGTTTGTTTACTTGCCATTGCATCTACTACATATTGATGTTTACGATCAAAATACGCGAATTGTGCAATTGCCGCAATCGTTGCCACAGAAGTTGACATAACAGCTGCATATAACGCATATTTTTTATCCCACCCAAACGCATATACAACTAAACAAGCAGTACTTAATAAAAAAGCTACACGAAATACTTGTTCAAAAGCTTGAGAGAATGCATATTCTTCCATTTCTTTTAGGCCTTGATAATATCCTCTAAATGCCGATAAAACTGGAACAAGGAAAATAGCTAAAGATAATATTTTTAAGCAATTTGCCATGATATCTACATTTTTGGCAACCATGGCTGGCGCAATGACATTGGATAAAGTGAATAAGAGAATCATTCCCACAAATCCAGTTAATCCTAATATCGCAAACGCAATCTTTTTAACTAAAATTACACTTTTGGCATCTTCTAATGCGATATAGCGTGCTACTAAAGTTGCCACCGCAAAAGGAACTCCCGATTGAAATATAGTCAATAAATAGGCATATATATTATAAGATTGTGCATATACAGATTGATATGCTTCTGACTGTAGTATATATGAAAATGGAATTGTATATGCCAATCCAATTAATTTTGAAACAAATAGACCACCCGTACCTATCAGGCCGCCAACTATAATCGACTTTTTAGCCGCTGAAGATTTTGACATAGAATAAAATACCTCCAATTTCATAATTATAACATACATCTTTAAAAGTATTATCATTTTTTAGTCATTAAGAGTATAGTAAATATGAAGAAGGTGAAATTATGTATCATGCCTATATCCATACACAAGCTACGGCTCGAAACATCGATCATGCGGCTATAGAAACATATCAAATTCCTAGTCTTATTCTTATGGAACATGCAGCTATAGAAGCAACAAAGATCATTAAAGATATTGTATCAAAAGATAAATCCATCTGTATTCTTTGTGGACCTGGAAACAATGGTGCTGATGGATTAGCTATCGCTAGACTACTTCAAACTAAATATTCAAAATTATTTGTAGTTGTTCCAGAAGTCAAAAATATGTCTGAGGAAGAAAAAATTCAATTTCAAATGGTTCAAAATCTCAATATTGAATATGACTATAACCTACCAAACGAAACATATGAAGTTTATATTGACTGCATCTTTGGCAACGGATTATCTAGAGACATCACAGGTTTTTATAAAGCGATGATTCAAAATGTAAACGCAACACATTCAACCATTATCAGTATCGACATGCCTAGTGGCATCGATGCCACAATGGGTAATATTTTAGGCTGTGCTATTCATGCAGATTACACAATCAGCTTAGATTGCTATAAGCAAGGACAATGGTTAAATGATGGTAAAAGTCATTGTGGAAAATTATATCTTGTAGATATTGGCATCCCACAAATTCTACATCAAAAGTGTATGGACATAATAAAAGTCTTAAACGAAAAGGATATCCATATCCCAGATCGTCCATTAACGGCTCATAAGTCAACTTTTGGCAAAGCCTTGATGATTGGTGGAAGCCAAAACATGCATGGAGCCATCCATATGGCAAGCTTGAGTGCTTATAAAAGTGGTATTGGAACACTCACATTAATGGTTCCAGAATGTATTTCAAATATTCTTGCGATCAAATCTGATTTTTATATGCTTCTACAATGTAGTGATCGTAATGGAACCTTTAGTTCAAAAGCTATTGAAAGCTTGAAACAAAACATGAATGACTATTCTATTCTTTCCATTGGAAATGGTATGCAAAAGAATAATGTTACAATATCCTTAGTGGAACAAGTATTAAAGAGTGACAAAAAAATTGTTCTTGATGCCGATGCTTTATGGGCTACGCAAAAAAATATTGATTTGTTAAAACGAAACGAAACTACGATTTTAACTCCGCATATTAAAGAAATGTCGGACTTAACAGGTATCAACATATCAACTATCTTATCCAATCCATTTGAAGTTGCACGTGACTTTTCTAAAGAATACAAAAATTGCGTACTCATTTTAAAATCAAGTCAAACCTATATTGCCCATCAAGGCAATGTCTATGTTTTAGATGCACCAAATGCTGGTCTTGCCAAAGGAGGCAGCGGAGATATATTGTGTGGTATTGTTGTAGCCATGCTCGGTCAATGTAAGAATCCTTTACAAGCCGCGTTATGTGCTACCTACATTCATTCGCAAAGTGCTAAACTCGATATTGATTCGGCAAGTTTTATGCCTGAAGATATTATCAACAACATTCCAAATGTATTAAAAAGGCTGAGATCCTAGTGATTCTCAGCCTCGTCTTTTTCTATTAATTTTTTTAACGTTGATACGGCGCATTCCATCAATGGTTTTAGATCATGATTTTGAATGTTTGATAATCCTGCTTTTTCTCTTTCCTGGTTTGCCAAGCACAAAAACATAGCTCCACTACGAACATGACGCGTTTGACTAACAATAAACACAGTACTCGATTCCATTTCAGATGCTAAACAATCTAGCTTACAATAGGAATCCCATTTGTTTTGCAATTCCGGATAAATTGGCATTGTTTCAGGTACATGTTGACCAAAGAAAGAATCTTTACTTTGAACAACTCCAACATGATAAGAAAGATTCAATTTTCTTGCACTTTCTACTTGGGCACTTAATACATCAAAACTTGGCACAGCTGGAAATTCAATGGGTGCATATTCACGTGTAGTACCTTCTTGGCGAATGGCACCACTCGCAATCACGATATCGCCACCTTGAACATCAAGTCGCATACCACCACTAGTACCTACACGTAAAAAAGTATGACATCCAAGTTGAACAAGTTCTTCAATTGCGATTGCAGTACTAGCTCCACCAATGCCGGTAGAAACTACACTGCACAAAACCCCATTGATATATCCTGAATAAGTAACATATTCACGGTTATCCGCAACAAAATAAGCGTCATCTAAATACGATGCGATATCCTTTACTCTTTTTGGATCACCCGTTAGAATAACGTATTCACCAACATCACTTTCAGATAATTGAGTATGATATTGTCGATTTGAACCTTGTGTATAATCGATCATAATATGTCCTAGAAAGATTGGAATTGTAAGTAGTAGACATTTGGATGAAACATTGTCGTATTAAAGCTATAAGCTTGACAATCATCTTTTTCTCCATCCCAATCATTGTTGAGTTTAGATAAAAGATCATCAATTTCATTTTCTTCTAATTCACTTGTCGCATAAAATTCCATACAACCTGCTAAACTAGGCTGTAAACGACTTGGAGAATAAGACATTTTTGAACAAATTTCATTCAATGCATTTTGAACAAGTTCAACAATCGCATCATCTTCTTTATCTACAACAACATGTAATCTTATCTTCATTAAGCATTCACCTGATCTATAACATATTTACATAATTTTTTTAAATTTGTATCGTTAGATAAAGTAATAACTTTACCCAAACTTAAATTCAACGCCGCAATAACGGGTTTCCCATTATCCATCAATACATTTAAAGTACCTGTAGCATTTTCATAATATACATCAAACAAATAACTTTGTTTTCCGTTATCTTCTTTCTTTTCTCTTAAATCAAAATGAAAAGCATCCTTATTCTTTAAGATAATACGAACAGCTCCTGCTCCAGAGCTAGGAATTGATTTTGCCATAAAAGCCTCCTATTTCTTATTAGCATCATAAGTAAGCATAATGCCTAAATTCGCATAAATACTTAAATCTACATCCGCAACATCACAAGTTACATGTGCCTGCATACCTTTCAATTTAGGTAACATAGCCAACGCTTTCTTTGCGTCTTCACTATGTAAAGCTGAAACTGATAATGCGATTAAAATTTCATTTGAATGAAGTCTTGGGTTGACTGAACCTAAATATTCTGTTTTTAGATTTTGAATAGGAACAATTGCTTCAGGAGAAATCAACACTTTATTTTTATCAATACCCGCTAGATATTTTAATACATTCATTAATACAGACGAACATGCACCCATTAAGTTTGTCGTTTTACCTGTAATAATTGTTCCATCATCTAATTCAATAGCACCAGAAAAAGATTTAGATTCTTCTTCTTTCTTACGTGCAGCCATAACACATGGACGATCTAATTCAGTGATTCCAGCTTTATTCATCACAACTTCTTGTTTTTGAACTTCTTCATGCGAACAAAGTTCATGTACATAACGATTTTTACTTACAAAATAACGACGAATAATTTCTTGATTACTAGCATTACAACAAGCTTCATCATCACTGATACAAAGTCCAGCCATATTAACACCCATATCTGTTGGACTTTGATAAGGACTAGAACCATAAATTTCTTCAAAAATATTTTTTAATACTGGGAAAATTTCAATATCACGATTGTAGTTTACTGTAACTTCATTGTAAGCCTGTAAATGAAATGGGTCAATCATATTTACATCTGCAAGATCTGCAGTTGCTGCTTCATAAGCTAAATTGACAGGATGATTCAATGGAAGATTCCAAATTGGGAATGTTTCATATTTTGCATATCCAGCTTTGATTCCATGTTTATGTTCGTGATACAACTGTGATAAACATGTAGCCATTTTTCCACTACCAGGACCAGGAGCTGTTACAACAACTAATGGACGAGTCGTTTTAACATAGTCATTTTTTCCAAATCCAGAATCAGAAATAATTTTTTTCGTATCTGTAGGATATCCTTCAATATAATAATGGAAATACACATCAATTTTTCTACGTTTTAAACGAGCCTTAAACAAATCAACCGCTTTTTGACGATTATATTGTGTCACTACAACACTACCAACATATAATCCACGTTGTGTAAATTCATTGATCAAACGTAAAACATCTTCTTGATAAGTAATTTGAAGATCTGAACGCGTTTTATTTTGTTCGATATCATTGGCGTTAATGACAATAACAATTTCTGCATCATCCTTTAACTGCATCAACATCTGTAGTTTTGAATCTGGTGAAAATCCAGGTAAAACACGAGATGCGTGATAATCATCAAATAATTTACCACCAAATTCCAAATATAATTTATCTCCAAATTGAGCAATACGCTCCATAATACGCTTAGATTGCATTTCTAAATATTTTTGATTATTAAATCCAATTTTTTTCATATTTTTTACTCTCCATACAACGAATTATTTTACAATAAAAAATAAAAAAAGGCAAAAAAAAAGGACCCGGCAGCTAGCTATCTTCGCAGGGGCAAGCCCAACT
>NZ_CATVYQ010000051.1:0-15131 GCF_958348295.1 uncultured Holdemanella sp. | reverse complement strand
TAATTAGTATAAAATATTATTATTTTTTGCTAATAGTGATATAATACCGTGCGGGGTGAATTGTTTGGTAAAAATTGTATGGGATTGGAACGGAACTTTGTTAGATGATGTTGATTTATGTTTTTCTTGTATCAACCGTCTTTTAGTCAGTCATGATTTGAAACCTTTGGATACTCTAAGTCAATATCGTGAAGTATTTACTTTTCCAATAGAAGATTATTACAAAAGGGTTGGCTTTAATTTTGATAAAATACCTTTTTCCATATTAGCTCACGAATATATGGAAGATTATCAAGAAAAAAGTTATGATTGTAATTTACATGCAGATGCATTGAATGTTGTAGAAAAGGCCAAGTGTTTAGGCTTTTCACAAACTGTACTTTCTGCAAGTAAGATGGATTATCTTCTAAGACAAATGCAAAATTTAAATGTAGATACTTTATTTGATTCAATTTATGGAATCAATGATATCTATGCGAAAAGTAAAGTGGAATTAGCCCATGCGTTTAAACAAACATGCAGCCTGGATGATGAAATTTATTTTGTAGGTGATAGCGTGCATGATTATGATGTCGCAAAGAGTATTGATGCTAAATGTATCTTGGTGACAACGGGTCATCAAAATCGTAAGACTTTAGAAAGTGTGAATGTACCGGTTATGGACAGTTTAATGGAAAGTTTGGATTTTATTTATGAAAGAGATTAAGATCAATCAAAATGATGCGAATCAAAGATTAGATAAGTTTTTAATGAAAACTTTTCCTAAACTAGGCAAGTCAATGATGTATAAGGCGATTCGAAATAAAAAAATAAAAGTGAATCGTAAGCGTTGTACTTTTGATCAGAAGATCCAGGAAAATGATAGTATTCTATTATTTTTACCTCCGGATGTTTTAGAAGAGAAAAAAGTGGAAACAAATTATATATCGTCAAAATTAGATGTTATTTATGAAGATGAAAATATCTTAATTGTGAATAAACCCTATGGCTTATTATCACAGAGTGATCAAAGTCAAAATCAAGATTGTCTAGTGAATCGTGTGCAAGCATATTTAATGGAGAAAAACGAATATGATCCAAATAAGGAACATTCTTTTGCGCCTAGTATTTGTCATAGATTAGATCGAAATACGACGGGTCTAGTGATTGCTGCAAAAAATGCGAATGCGTTAAGAAAAGTAAATGAGGCAATCGCAAATCGTACGATTCAAAAGATGTATCGAGCCTATGTTGTGGGTACTTTTGAACAAAAGGATTTTACTATGTGCTATTACATTCGCAAAGAAAATACCATTGCGAAGGTAAGTGATAAAAAATTAGAAGGCTATCAAAAAGCATTAATGGATGTACATGTTGAAAGAAATGATGGCGAGAATTCAATATGTACAATTACACTTCATACAGGAAGATTTCATCAAATTCGTGCCTTAATGGGGCATATAAAGCATCCTTTGGTGGGTGACGTCAAATATGGATATCATGGAAAGAAAAGGCCGATAGAATTGATGGCATATCGGTTGGAATTTCATGATGTAGATTTGCCACTTCAACAAACGGTGTTTGAAATTCCAAGAGCATAGTAGGAGGGTATGAATATGCAAGAATATCGATATTTATTAGATATTGCCTTAATTTTATTAATGACAAAAGCCTTTGGACTTTTTTCTCGTCGATTACGTATGCCATCTGTAGTAGGTGCATTGATTGCAGGAATCGTTTTAGGGCCTGCGGTATTAAATATAGTTGAGCCAAGTAAGTTAATTGAATCTTTATCGGAAATTGGTGTTATCGTCTTAATGTTTGCGGCTGGTCTTGAAACAAGCATTACAGATTTAAAGAAAGCAGGACTAAAAGCATTTATTATTGCGACACTTGGTGTGTTGGTTCCATTAGCTGTTGGATACGTGGTTGGTGGATTCTATAATGTTGGACCAGATGCATGGTTACACAACTTATTCTTAGGTGTTATTTTAACAGCTACAAGTGTTGGTATTACGGTAGAAACATTAAAAGAAATGGGATGTATGTCTACAGAAAGTGGAAATGCGATTCTAGCAGCAGCTGTTATTGATGATGTTTTAGGTATTATTTGTTTAACATTAGTAACAGGTATGGCTGATAGTTCAGTTAATATTGGTGTTGTTATGTTTAAAATCTTATTGTTCTTTGTGTTTGCCGTTGTTGTAGGTCTGATTTTACACAAAGTATTCTCATGGTGGTTTGAACATGATTCATGTGGTGGACTACAAAGATATTCAATCGTATCTTTTGCGTTCGCATTGATTATGGCCTTCTGTTCAGAAGCCTTCTTTGGTGTTGCAGATATCACTGGTAGTTTTGTGGCTGGTTTGATTCTTTCAGGTACAAGACAATGTGATTATGTCACAAAACGTATTTCAACATTATCTTATATGTTGATTACACCTGTATTCTTTGCGAGTATTGGATTAAAACTTTCTCCAATCACATGGAATGCCAAACTTATTGAGTTAGTTATTGTATTATGTGTGGTTGCCGTTTTGACAAAAATTGTTGGATGTGGTCTAGGTGCTATTGTATGTAAATATACACCTACACAAGCCATTCGTGTTGGATGTGGTATGATTAGTCGTGGTGAAGTTGCCTTGATTGTCGCAAATAAAGGTATGGCATTAGGTATTTTACCTGAAGTCTTTGTGACTCCAGTATTATTGTGTGTCGTTTTCACAACGGTTATTACACCAATCTTATTAAAAATCGTATATAAAAAGAAACCAAATGATGCAGATTTTGTACAAACTGCAAATTGTTAATAATAAATTCACATTGAGTCTTTATACTGAAAGTATGAAGACTCTTTTTTTTATGCTTATCATTACTTTTTTAATCAAACCATTTCAACTATCGACTGTTTATTTAGTTCTTTTCTTGTATTTTCTTGCCAAAAAAGACTATGAAACGATGTATATTGAAAAGTATTGGATTTTTCCATCGATACTTCTTTTATTCTTTTGTTCAAGTTATGTGCCAGTATTAAATCGAATCTGTACAAGTCTAGTTTTTCTTTTTGTCAGTGGAACAATTAAATTGATTAAATCAGATTGGATTGGCAGTGCTGATGTGTGTTATTTGACTTTTTTTGGATTATATTTAGGGATAGAAAGAATGCTTGTAGCTTTATATATTAGTATTTTACTTGGATTTCTTTGGATTTTATATAAAAAAAAGCATATCCTTCCATATGTGTCATGCTTATGCATCGGTGTGTGGATTGCCGTGTTGAAAGGATATACGATTTTTCATTTTCTAATAAATCTTTTTTCTTGAGGACAAGTAATATCTACATCATTAAATTGAATATGATGACTTTGAAGTAAAAGTCCTGTATCATCAGTTATTTTACCGCCATATAAAGAATCATTTAAAATGGGATGGTTTAAAGAAGCACATTGAACGCGAATCTGATGCTTTCTTCCAGTAAGAATCGTTACTTGAATTAATGAACAATCTTTATAATTTTTAATTGTGTTGAATATGGAAATACTTTCTTTTCCATTTGGATGAATGATCATCTTTTTGGCATTATGACGATCTCTGGCAATATTTGAAATAATCTTTTTATTTTTATAATTTGTATGGCCTTGTACTAAGGCAATATATTCTTTTTTAATATGGTGTTCTTCCATATTTTTGTCGCAATAGGCCTGAAAGAATGGGTGCTTACAAAATAAGACTAAACCACTTGTTTCATAATCAATTCGATGAATAGCTTGAGCAGGATATTTATTTCCGTTTAATTGTAAATATCCATTAATTCGAGCTTGTAGAGTATCTTGATTATTTCCGTCATCGTGTACTAATAAAAAGGGTGGTTTAAATGCTACTATTAGAAAGGTATCTTCATATAAAATATCAACGGGTTCATAATTGATTTCAACATCTTTTTTTGGGTAGTTAAAATATACCATTTTTTTCTCTTCATCTATTTTTAAATATTTTTTATGGGCTTTTGAAATACAAAAAGTCTCAAAGATTTCTTGAGAAGTTGTTGTATATTGCATGTAGTTTTCATTTATGTTTTTTATGAGCATATCAATAGAATATTTTAATGATGCGTGGCATAATGTCAATAGAAGAACAGGAGGAAATACTGTATGAAAATCTTTAAAAATTTAGAAACTGGTAGTGTCGTTGAAGGATTGATGATGGATGTTGTTCCTAGTGGGTATCGTGAATTAAAAGCTGGTGAAGTGGATGCAGCACAAGAAAAACATGTTCCACAAGTAAGTGTAGAAGATAATAAACTTAAAGTTGTAGTTGGAAGTGTTGAACATCCAATGTTAGAAGCACACTATATCACAAATATCTGGGTTGAATATAGTGATGGAACTGTGGATCGTGCAGGACTAGTACCAGGAATGAAACCAGAATATGTTTTCGATCCAAAAGGAAGAACAGGCAAGGTGATTGTGTATGAGTATTGTAACTTGCATGGTTTGTGGAAAAATGAAATAGAATTGTAACGGAAATGTAAAAATGATGACAGATTGTTGAAATAAACAATCTGTTTTTTTATAATAAAAGCATGTATAAAGAGAAATTAAGAGAATCATTTAAAATTTATGATGAAATCGTATTAAAGTGTTTTTGTGGTATTTTTATTGGTGCAATTGTTGCGCTTTGCGAAGTTGTTTTTGGCAAAGGTCTAGAATGGATCTTAAATTTTAGGGAACATATGGGATGTGTTATGTTAGTAGGGCTTCCTTTTGCAGGTTTGGCAATTGTATTCTTATTTGATCATTGGGGAAGAATCTCTAGAAAAGGCATGGGACTTGTCTTTGAGGTAGATCAAGGAAAGAGTGATTGGATTCCACTTCGTATGGCTCCGTTTATGGTTGTATCGACATGGATCACGCATTTTTTTGGGGGTAGCGCTGGTCGAGAAGGAGTTGCGATGCAGATAGGGGCAACGGTATCTCATTATTTTGGAAAGTACTTTCGTTTTAAAAATAGTGGTGTTATCTTCATGGTTGCAGGTATGGCGGCTGGTTTTGCTGGTTTATTTGGGACTCCAATTACGGCTATTTTCTTTGCTTTAGAAGTACTTGTTGCGGGAACCTTAAAATATCGAGCTATGTCATGTGCAATTCCGGCTAGTTTTACAGCAGCTTATGTTTCTAGTTTATTTGGATTACATAAGAGTACATTTAAAATTGGAAGTGTAAGTGATTTAGATGTCGAACTATCCATAAAACTATTAGTTTTAGGAATTTTATTTGGCTTGATTGGAGGATTATTTGCATTTTCTTTAAAGCATACAAAAGCTTTTGTGACAAATAAAATAAAGAATCCTTATAAACGTATTTTTATGATGGGTATTCTTGTGGCCGTTTTATTATTTGTGTTTGGTAAATGTCGTTATTCGGGTGTTGGTGAAAACTTGATTGTGGGATCTTTTACATTGGAAAAGATATATAGTTATGATTGGATCTTAAAATTTGTTTTAACAATTTTAACTTTATCAGCTGGTTTTCAAGGTGGAGAAGTTACACCATTATTTGCGATTGGATCAAGTCTAGGAGTTATAATTGCGCCTGTTTTTGGGTTAAACCCTTTATTTGTGGCAGCTTTAGGATATTGTAGCGTTTTTGGTGCTGCAACGAATACTTTTTTAGCACCGATTGCGATAGGCATGGAGGTGTTTGGATATCAATATTTTCCGTTCTTCTTTGTAGTATGTGCTATAGCTTATATAGTAAATCAAAATGAATCGATTTATGCTTTACAAAGACAAGTCAGAGAATGATTTGTCTTTTTTTATAGCGATTTGAAAACGCATACAAATTTCCTTAAATAAGTAGATTTTATTTGAAAAAGTGCTATACTTTATTTATATAAAGAGTATTATTAGGAGGATGATTATGAAACAGAATAATATGCTCGCCATGATTTTAGCGGGTGGCCGTGGTACACGTCTTTTAGAACTAACTAAAAAGAATGCGAAACCGGCTGTTTATTTCGGAGGAAAATATCGTATTATCGATTTCCCGCTAAGTAACTGTGCGAATTCAGATATCAACGTTGTAGGCGTTTTAACTCAGTATGAATCTGTAGAATTAAATGCGTATGCTGGCGCTGGACAAAGATGGGGACTTGATGCACGTGGAAGCGGAGTTTATGTTTTGCCGCCACGAGAAAAAGATGGAACAAAATTTGACGTTTATCAAGGAACGGCAGATGCCATTACTCAAAACATTGACTTTATTGACAAGTTTGATCCTGAATATGTATTGATTCTTTCAGGTGACCACATCTATAAAATGGATTATGCAGATATGTTGTCTTGTCATAAGGCAAATAATGCCGATTGTACAATTGCAGTACTTCCAGTTCCAATGAAAGAAGCAAGTCGTTTTGGTATTATGAATACAGATGAAGAAGGAAGAATTGTAGAATTTGAAGAAAAGCCAGAACATCCAAAGAGCAATTTAGCAAGTATGGGTATTTATATCTTTAACTGGAAACAATTGCGTAAAGAATTGATTTCAGATATGACAGCTGAAGGTAGTCACCATGACTTTGGTAAAGATATCATTCCTAACTTCTTAAACGCAAATAAACGTTTATATGCTTATAAATTTGAAGGATATTGGAAAGATGTTGGTACAATTGATTCATTGTGGGAAGCAAACATGGACTTGTTAAACAAAAATAATGAACTGAATTTGGATGATCCAAATTGGAAAATCTATACAGAAGATATTCCAACTTTACCTCACTATGTAGGACCAACTGGAAAAGTAGAACATTGCTACATCAACCAAGGTGCTGTAATTCGAGGACATGCAGTGGATTCCGTATTATTTAACAATGTTGACATTGATGAAGGTGCGTTTGTATCTCAAGCTGTATTAATGCCAAATGTAAAAGTTGGTAAGGATGCAAGAGTCTATCGTGCAATTGTTGCGGATGGTGTGAAGATTGATGATGGTGCTGTTGTGGGTAGTCCAGACAGTGAAGAAATCGTATTGATTTCAAAAAGAGTAAAGAAGGGTGAATAATTATGTGTAACGCTTTAGGAATAATTACTTACAATGATTCTTCTGTATATGTAGAAGGTATGCAAAAATATCGTCCAATTGCTGCATTCAGCTTTTTAGGACGTTATCGTTTAGTTGACTTTGCGATTTCAAATATGTCAAATTCAGGTATTGATGATATTCAAATTTATGTAAATGGTAATCCTCGCTCTTTAATTGATCATGTTGGTACAGGTCGTCACTATAATATCAACTCAAAACATGGACACTTATCGTTAGTGCCTGTATATACAGATGGTGGAACTTCACGTTTTACTACAGATATTTCATGTTATGCTGAAAATATTCATGCTGTTATGGAAAACCACAATGATTATGTTGTGATTGCTCCAGCTAATATGCTTTATAAAGGAAATTATGAAGAATTGTTGAAACAGCACATTGAAAGTGGTGCAGAAGTTTCTGTTTTATATCAACATGTTGATAACGCAAAAGAAAAATACATTGGATGTGATGTACTTCAAATGAATAAACAACGTGGTGTATTGAGCATTGATCAAAACTTAGGAAACTATAAGTCTAGATATTTATCTTTACAAACTTACATTATGTCAAAAGAAATCTTCAAAACGTTAGTTGAAGAGGCTCAAGAAACAAGTTCAATGTATTGGTTTAAAGATATTTTGAATGACAAATGTGTAGATATGGATATTCGTGGATTGAATTATCGTGGACACATTTATGTTATCAATGATTTAAAATCATATTATGAAAGTAATATGCAATTCTTAACAGAAGAAAAAATGAAAGATATCAATGATCCAGAATGGCCTGTGTATACTCGTACAAGTGATTCAGCTCCAGCTATTTATTTAAATGGTGGTACGGCAACAGGTTCATTGATTTCAAATGGTTGTGAAATCAGTGGTGTAGTTAAGAACTCAATTATTGGTCGTTCTTGTAAAATTGGAAAAAATGCATTAATTGAAAATTGTATTATTATGCCAGATGTAGAAATTGCGGATGGTGCACACTTGAAGAATGTGATTGTTGATAAACATTCAAGAATCGCAAAGAAAAAAGATTTAGCAGGTTTAGAAGAACAACCTTTGTATATTGGTAGAAGGGAGAATGTTTAATGGCATCAATTTTGATGGTTGCTGGGGAAGGATTACCATTCATTAAGACAGGTGGACTTGCCGATGTTATTGGATCTTTACCAAAGGCACTTACTGAAAGAGGACATGAAGTTAAGGTTGTAATGCCTTTATATAAGAAAATTAGTGATAAATACTATAATGAACTTCATTTTGACTGTGAATATTCAGTTTCAATCAATTATCATGAAGTACCAGTACGTGTATTCTCAAAAATGGTAGATAATGTTTGTTTCTTCTTCATTCAACATCAAGGATATTTTGAAAGAGATTCATTATACGGTTATCAAGATGATGGTGAACGTTTTGGATATTTCCAAAAAGCTGTTATTGAAATGTTGAATCAGTTGAACTACTGGCCGAACATTATTCATTGCCACGATTGGCATACAGGTATGATTCCTTGTATGGTAAAAGAAACGCATGATGCAGATCCTAGATATCGTGCTATTCGCTTTGTTTATACAATTCACAACATGGCATATCAAGGAAACTTTGGTCCTGAAATGTTAGATAGTTGCTTAGGCTTACCATACTATTTACTAGACAATGGTAATGTGCGTTTTGATGGTGGAATTTCATTTATGAAATCTGGTATCTTATATGCCGATAAAGTTACAACTGTATCACCAACTTATGCACAAGAGATTTTATCTCCTCAATATGGTGAACACTTAGAAGCTGTATTGAATATGCGGAAATATGATTTATGGGGAATTGTAAATGGTATTGATATCCAGCTATGGAATCCTAGTACAGATCCAGAAATTCCTTATCATTTTGATAAGGTGAATATTGCGGTCCAAAAGAAAAAAGCCAAAATGGCTCTTCAGGAAGAGCTTGGATTGGAAAAGAATCCAGATGTTATGATGGTTGGTGTCGTTTCGCGTTTAACTTGGCAAAAAGGATTCTATTTGTTGATGGAGCAATTAGATGCATTATGTGCAGCTCCAATTCAATTGGTTATTTTAGGTAGTGGAGAAAGCCAAATTGAAAATAAATTCCGTGAATTAGAAGATGGAAACAAAGGCAAAATTTGTTTCTATTACGGATATAACGAAAGTTTGGCACACCGTATTTATGCGGCAAGTGATTTATTCTTGATGCCTAGTCTATTTGAACCATGTGGTATTTCACAATTGTGTTCTATGCGTTATGGTACTTTACCTCTTGTTCGTGAAACAGGTGGTTTAAAAGATACAGTCGATGCATATAATGAATATGAAAAATCAGGAAATGGATTTAGTTTTGAGAACTACGATTCAAATGAATTGATCCACACATTGTATTATGCTTGTGATGTTTACTATAATCGCAAAGAAGATTGGGAAATGTTACAGCGCAATGCGTTAAACACAGATGTATCATGGCAACAAAGTGCTAAAACATATTCTTTGTTGTATGATGAATTAGTAGACTAATGAGAATTCTTGTTAGTGCATGTTTATTAGGATATGACTGTAAGTACAACGGAAAAAACAATTACAATTCGAAAATTGTTGAACTTTTAAAAGAACATGAAGTAATTCCTGTTTGTCCAGAAATGCTTGGAGGACTTACTTGTCCCCGTATTCCTTGTGAAAAAGTAGGGGATAAAGTTATGGATAAAGAGGGGAATGATTGTACAAAACAGTTTATCGAAGGGGCAGAAATAGCTCTAAATATAGCGAAAGAAAAACAAGTTGATTTTGCGATTTTGCAAAGAAGATCACCGAGTTGCGGGTATTCTCTAATTTATGATGGGACTTTTAAAGGGAATCTTATAGCTGGTAGTGGTGTCTTTGCACAAATGCTGCAAAGTTTAGATATTCCAATTATGGAAGCGGAATCAGAAAAATTCGTTTAGGTATTGTTTTCTTTGGCAAAATGTCATAAAATACATTTAGATTTGATTTAGGAGGATAATTATGAAACAAGTAACTGTAACTGTAGTAGATCCAGTAGGTCTTCACGCACGTCCAGCAACTGTAGCTGTTAACGCTGCTAGTAAATTCAAAAGCGAAATCAATGTAGCTTTCAAAGGACGTGAAGTAAACATGAAATCTATCATGGGAGTTATGTCTTTAGGAATTCCTACACAGTCAGAAATCACAATTAGCTGTTCAGGCGAAGATGAAGATGCTGCTGTAGCTGCAATCGAAGAAGTATTGCGTGCTCAAAAGATCATTGCTTAATTAAGAAAAGTCTCATAGTTTATGAGACCTTTTTTATTTCAATGCTAGAAAAGAAGGAGAATGAATAATGTCTATTGTTGAAGAAAGATATTCAAAATGGTTAAATCATAAGAATTTAGCCCCTCAATATAAACCTGTTTTAGAAGCTATGGATGCTGAAGAAAAAAATGATGCATTCTATACTACAATTGAATTCGGAACAGCAGGTATGCGTGGTCTTTTAGGTCCAGGAACAAATCGTATTAACATTCATACAATTCGTAAAGCTACTCAAGGATATGCAAACTACATTAACGAAAATAATGGTTGCGAAGCCGGTATTGCGATTGGGTATGACAATCGTCATATGTCAAAAGAATTTGCGTTTGACTGTGCTGATCTATTAGCAAAAAATAATATTAAATCGTATGTGTTTGAATCATTAAGACCAACACCAGAATTAAGTTTTGCCGTACGTCATTTAAAATGCTTTGGTGGTATTATGATCACAGCAAGTCATAATCCTAAAGAATATAATGGTTATAAATTGTATGATAGTAAAGGATGTCAATTGATTCCATGTTTAGCTAGTCAAGTTATTGAAAGAGTTAACGCGATTGAAGATGAATTAGCAATTGATGCAAATTGTACAGAAGAGCAAAAGAAATTAATTACAGTCATTGGTAAAGATGTCGATGAAGAATACTACAAGAATGTATTGAGTATTCAATTAAATCCTGAAGTTAAAAAAGATATCAAAATCGTATTCTCACCAGAGCATGGAACTGCAAATATCCCTGTTCAAGAAGTTTATAAACGTGCTGGATACACTTGCATTCCAGTGGTTGAACAATGTAGTCCCGATCCAGATTTTTCAAATACACCAACACCAAATCCTGAACAAGCTGGAGCATATGAATTATCATTGAAATACGCAAAAGAAAATCATGCTGATTTAATCTTAGTTTGTGATCCAGATGCTGACCGTATGGGTGTAGGAGTATTACATAATGGTGAATATGTGGTTTTAACAGGTAACCAGTCTGGTTCTGTTGAAATTGAATATATTTGTTCACAACTTCAAAAACAAGGTAAGATGCCTGAAAATCCTGTTATGTTCAATACAGTTGTTACAAGTGATTTAGGAGAAAAAGTAGCTTCTGATTATGGTGTTTCAACAGAAAAAACATTGACTGGATTTAAATTTATCGGTGAAAAAGTAGCTAAATACGAAAAAACACATGAAAAGAATTATGTATTTGGATATGAAGAAAGTTATGGCTCATTGATCAAACCTTTCGTTCGTGATAAAGATGCGCCTCAAGCTTGTTTAATGCTTGCAGAAGCTTGTGCGTACTATAAAGAACAAGGAAAAGATTTAGTTGATGTATTGGATAGTCTATATGATCGTCATGGTACATATGAAGAAAGTCAAGTGGCATTATCATTAGCTGGTGAAGCAGGTGCTAAGCGCATAAAAGAAATTCTAGCTACATTAAGAAAAGATGCTCCAACTGAAATTGGTGGAACTAAAGTTGTTCGTAGTGAAGACTATAAAGAATGCACAATCAAAGAAGGAGATACAGTTACTGAACTTACAGGATTCACTAAGTCCGATGTATTAAAATACTATCTAGAAGATGGAAGTTGGATTGCGGTACGTCCTAGTGGAACAGAACCAAAATGTAAATTCTATTATTGCATCAAGGGAGCTTCAAAAGAGGATGCTCACAACAAAACAGTTCATTTCCAAAAGGCAATGGATGATTTGATTGCTGAATAGCATGAAAGGATGTCTAAAGACATCCTTTTAATTTTGTAAAAAAAGATTTAGACTTATTTGTCTAAATCTTTAAGAAATTGTTCTAGTCGGACTACAGCTTCTTTAATGTGGTCAATACTATACGCATAAGAGATACGGACATATCCTTCTCCGCTATTTCCAAAAGCGTTTCCAGGTACACAGGCAACTTTTTGTTCTTGTAGTAATCTTTCACAGAATGTTTCTGAATCAAGGCCTGTCGATTGAATGTTACAAAATACATAGAATGTGCCGTGTGGCATATTTGTCTTTAGGCCCATTCGGTTTAATCGATTGACTAAGAAGTTTCTTCTTTTTAGGTAATCTTCTTTCATCATCAATACATCGTCATACCCGTTTTTTATAGCTTCAAGACCTGCATATTGGGACATAACAGGAGCTGACATAATCACATACTGGTGAATCTTATTCATGACAGAAGAAAGCTCTTTATTGGCCATACAATATCCAAGTCGCCATCCTGTCATTGCGTAGGCTTTTGAAAAACCATTAACGACAATGATTTGAGATTTAATTTCATCAAATTGTGCTAAAGAAGCGAATGGCTGATCAAAGCTAAGCTCTGCATAGATTTCATCACTGACGACATAAATGCCAGATTCTTTGATGATATCAACAATTTTGGCATAATCTTCTTTGGTCATGACACCACCAGTAGGGTTGCTAGGGTAGTTAATAATCATAGCTTTTGTCTTTGGCGTAATGACTTTCTTTAAATCTTCTGGAATGATTTTAAAGTCGTTTTCTTCTTTTAATTGTAAAGGGACAACAATACCATCACTTAAAGTAACGCTAGGTGCGTAGGCAACATAGTTAGGATCTAATACAATGACTTCATCGCCTGGATTTAATAAAGCACGCATACTAAGATCTATGGCTTCGCTACCACCAATTGTAACAATCACTTCATTTTCAGGATCATATATTTGATTATAGTGTTCTTTATGAAATTTACAGATTTCTTCACGAAGTTCAATTAAGCCACGATTTGCGGTATAGTGTGTATGTCCTGTGCTCATATAATGAATCGCATTTTCACAGATATGCCATGGTGTCGCAAAATCAGGTTCGCCAACACCTAAAGAGATAACGCCTTCCATGGTGCTTGCTAAATCAAAAAATCTTCGGATGCCACTAGGTTTAATGGATGTTGCTTTTGTAGATAAACATTTCATTATGGAGTCACAACCAATCTTGATTCTTTGTCTTCGGGCTTGTCAATCATGACAATACCGCTTTGTTTATATTGTTTTAAAACAAATAAAGTTTTAGTAGATCGTACATCTTCAACACAAGCAATTTTATCAGATACAAAACGGGCAACCTCAAACATTGTCTTACCTTGTACTAAACATAAGAAATCGCAATCCCCACTTAATAGATACATAGTATCCACTTCAGGATAATTGGCAATCAATGCCGCTGTTTTATCATATCCTCTATTTCTTGTAGGCGTACAACTTACTTCAATATATGCTAAAACTTTTTGATCTTTTAACGCTTTATTGTAGTTGATAATAGTGTGATAACCACAAATAATTTTGTCTTTTTCTAAAGATTGTATTTCGGATTTAATGCCTGCTTCATCTTCGTTTAAAATGTCAGCCAAATCTTGTGATGTCAGACGAGCATTGTTTTCTAATAAATCTAGGATTAAACTTTGGTTCATTTTCATTCCTCCTTTTGAATTATAATATCACAATTAAGGTTATGTAAAAAGTATGAAAAAGCTTGAGAATGAACTGTAAATAGTCTAAAATATAAATGGTTGTTAGTTGTTAAAAGTTTTACTTGTTAGAGAATTGACAAATTAACGGTAGGCTTTTATAATAACAATGGTATTTAAAGGAGGATTTACTGACATGACAGTAAAAGTTGCGATTAACGGTTTTGGACGTATCGGACGTTTGGCATTCCGTCAAATGTTTGGTGCTGAAGGCTACGAAGTAGTAGCTATCAATGACTTGACTAGCCCTAAGATGTTAGCTCACTTGTTGAAATATGATTCAACTCAAGGAACTTACGCTAAGGCTGACACAGTTGTTGCTGGTGAAAACTCAATTACAGTAGATGGAAAAGAAATCACTATCTACGCAGAAGCTGATGCTTCTAAATTACCTTGGGGTGAATTAGGAGTTGACGTAGTATTAGAATGTACAGGATTCTATACTTCAAAAGCTAAAGCAGAAGCACACATTAAAGCAGGTGCTCGTAAAGTTGTTATCTCTGCTCCAGCAGGAAATGACTTACCAACAATCGTTTACAATGTAAACCACGAAACATTAAAACCAGAAGATACAGTAATTTCTGCAGCTTCTTGTACAACAAACTGTTTAGCTCCAATGGCTAACGCTTTGAACAAATTAGCTCCAATTAAATCAGGTATCATGACTACAGTTCACGCTTACACTGGTGACCAAATGACATTAGACGGACCTCAACGTAAAGGTGATTTACGTCGTAGCCGTGCTGCTGCAGTTAACATTGTTCCTAACTCAACAGGTGCTGCAAAAGCTATCGGATTGGTTATTCCTGAATTAAACGGAAAATTAATCGGATCTGCTCAACGTGTTCCAACTCCTACAGGATCAACTACTATTTTAGTAGCTGTTGTTGACGGAGAAGTTACAGTTGACCAAATCAACGCTGCTATGAAAGCTGCTACAACTGAATCATTCGGATATACTGAAGAACAATTAGTATCTAGTGATATCGTTGGTATGCGTTACGGATCATTGTTCGATGCTACTCAAACAATGGCTCACTCATTAGGTGACGGAACTACTCACGTACAAGTTGTTTCTTGGTACGACAACGAAAACTCTTACACTAGCCAAATGGTTCGTACAATTAAGTATTTTTCAGAATTAGCTTAATTATCGTAAGACTTTTAAGGAATCCAATCGGATTCCTTTTTTTTATATATTAAGACACATTTAATAAATTAGGATATAAAGCTAAAATCAACACTCATACAACG
>NZ_CATVYQ010000050.1:0-16082 GCF_958348295.1 uncultured Holdemanella sp. | reverse complement strand
TGGGTTTTAACCCATTTTTTATTTTTTATATGTTTTATCAATAAATTTTTGTGCATCTACCACAAAACGGCTATGAACACCTTTTCCAATAGATTTCCCATCTTGAAAAGCTTGTACTTCATAATCGATTTTACGACCATCCACATTTGTCATCTTTGCTTCAATTGTTATTGTAGCACCTAATGGACTAGCCATATCATGCGATACATTCATACTAATCCCAACACTTGTCTTTCCTTCTTCTAAATCAAGACATAAACAAGCAGCTTCTTCCATCCACGCAATCATTTGTGGTGTAGCTAACACATCTAATGAACCACTTTTCATTACAGATGCTAAATTTTGTTGTTCTACAACACGTTGAATTCGAATTGTCTTTAATTCCATGTTATTAATCCTCCTTTGTTATTTTAATCCATTGTTAAAATATTGACAATGGATTTCATTACTATGATAAAATAATATAAGAAATGATATGTTCATTTCTTAATAGAAAGTAGGTCAATATATGTATTCTAAACAAGAAGAAAACCTAATCCTCTATCAAAAGGCTAAACACAAAATAACTATGCGATTTATTATTTATTTCACTATTCTATGTATATATTTTTTATCAATGGCATATTTGTTTTCAAATATGGATTTTTTGAAAGTGAACGATTCTACTTTTCAATCGATGTTAGTAAAACTAAGCACTGGACAAATCTTTTTATATGGAATAACCTTCATTCTACTTTCCACAGGTAAAAAATGGTTCCGTATTCTTTATTGGATTGATATTCTTATTAGCTTTCTACTTATTTATTTTCCAATCCATTTACTATTATCCAACCTAAATAGTATTCTTCCATTCTTTATTCTTGTTGCTTTCATGCTACTTAAAGCAGTTGCTCTTTGCCAGGTTGGCGGATATTTAAAAAATAATCGTTGGTGTAAAATCTATTTTGACCATACTATTGAACTTGATGACGAAGATGATGATTGGGTAGAAAAACAAACTAAAAATGTAAATTACGAAAAAATCAAATCTAAATTTGAAAAAGAATTTGAAGATAATGATCAAGAAGAAGATGAAGAATATGTAACTGAAAAAGCACCTATGACTTTACCTCAATTATCCGTTCGTTTAGGCATTATCGTTTATGGAGAATTAATTTTATTCCCAATCTTGATTCAAATCTTTTCAAATCTTTTTGAAAGTATGGATATGCAAAAAGTTTTTGCGACAAAAGATATTTTTGTATTATGCATCTTTACCGCATTCATTTGGACAATTCCATTATTCTATATGTACTACAATCATAAATATACAAAGAAGATTATTGCCTGTTGTATGCTTGGTGAAATCATCCGCATTCTAGTTTATTTACCTACTTTTATGAAATACTATAATTCCCATGAATATTCCATTCGCGTATTTGTATTCTTTATTCTAATCGATTTCATTCGCTTACTGATTTTATTTGTATTTGCTATTCACGTTCTAAAATCTGAACAAGAATATGCACCAAGCCCCAGAAATTAACTTTCTGGGGCTTCTTTTACAATAATCGGTAATTCAACCGTGATTTTAGTTCCTATATCTTCTTTTGAAGTTAAATGAATATCACCCTTATAATAATAAACAACATGTTTTACAATCGATAATCCAAGTCCTGTTCCAGGTATCGTTTTAGAACGTTGTTTATCTACGCGATAGAAGCGTTGAAAAATTCGATCTTGATCTTTATTTGGAATTCCAATACCCGTATCCTCTACACTAAAATACATATTTTTTTGATTCTTTTTCAGCACAATATCAATACGTCCATTCACCTTATTATATTTGATCGCATTTGAAATCAAATTATAAAAGATACCTTTAATATGATCCATACTCGCAAATACTGTAAATTCTGTCGCATTCACATACACTTTTAGGTCCATTTTTTCAATTTGTGGTCTTAAAGTTTCTACAACTGAATCTAATAATTTCTTTACATGAATATGTGAATATGTCACTTGCATTTCTTCAGTTTCTAATTTAGAAATCGTTAAAATATCATTAATCAACTGTGTCATGTGATCACTTTCTTTTAATACACAATCCAAACACGTATCAATTTGATTACTATCTTGAATTGTATGTGAACGAATCAACTCCGTATATCCTCGAATCGAAGTCAATGGCGTTTTCAACTCATGACTGGCATTACTAAAAAATTCCTGACGAACCTTTTTTTCTTTTTCCAATCTTTCCAAATACTTTTTATTTTCTTTCGACATATTTGTCAGAGCATTTGTGATTTTATAAAGTTCTGGATAATTATATGTATTAAAAGTTAAAACATCTTCTGAAATGTTCGTTGAATTAATTGTATTTGTGATATCTTGAAATGGTTCAACAATTTCATCAGCCATTTTCTTTGATAAAATAAATACAACCATAAACGATACACATATACTAAAAATAAAAGGCGCTAATAAAATTGAAATAGATTGACTCAATCCATCAAAAGGCATGGCTAAACGAACAATTGTTTGATTATCATCTTCATAATCTGCCACATATAAATAAGATCTCTGCATGGTATTCGAATGACGAATACATGTACCAGTACCTTCTTCTAAAGCTTGTTTAACTTCTTCACGTTGTAAATGTTTTTCTCTGATCTTATCTTTGTAGTTATCATATAAAACTTTACCATTTCGCTTTATAATTGTGATACGAATATCTTCCGATTTAAATGTATCTCCTAAACGAGTCGTGTTTAAATCATCAATTTCTAGATTTTTTACAAGCTTCACTGTATTCATCAAATATTGCCTATCTTGTGAAATGGATGCTTTATACAAACTTACATAAAGTAAACCAAAGCCAAGAAGAAACGTGATTAAAAATGTAATCAAGAAAGAGCGAACAATTTTCTTATGCATCGTTATCTCCAGATACTAAACGATAGCCCACCTGTCTTACAGATTGAATCCAATGTGCATATTCATTGCCTAATTTTTTTCGTAATGAATTAATATGTACATCTAATGTTCTACTTTCGCCGATAAAATCATATCCCCATATTTGGTTGATCAACTCTTCACGAGAAACAGCTCGACCTTCATTTTTAGCTAAATATTTTAGAAGTTCAAATTCTTTATATGTTAATTCAACAGGCTCTTCACGAATCGTTACAATGCGTTTATCCAAATCTATACATAAACCGTGAATCTGAATCAAGCGTTCATCTTTTTTACTTCTACGAAGCAAAGAACGAATTCTTGCTGCGAGTTCTAAAACACTGAAAGGTTTTGTCAAATAGTCATCCGCCCCTAGATCTAATCCCATAATTTTATCTAATTCTTTATCTTTTGCACTTAAAATAATTACTGGTAAATCTTTTAAAGATGCTTTTGAACGAATAAACTTTAAAATATCATATCCATTCATACCTGGAAGCATTAAATCTAGAATAGCTAAATCAACTTTATTGTCTTGAAGATAATCATATGCATCTTTTCCATTCTCAAAATCAACTAACTCATAATTAAAACTAGCCAGTGTTAATTTTAATAACTGACGAATATTTTCATCATCTTCTACAATTAAAACTCTTTCCATATCATCAACCTCTTTTTTGTCATTTTATCACGATTGCAAATAAAAAAGGAGTAAAGTTTATTTAACATTACTCCTTAATCGTCTAATTTATTTTTTTAAAGATGGGTTCCAGTGTTCGTTTGGTTCTAATCCTAAGAAATCACAAACTGTAGCTGCAACATTTGACAATCCTAAATCTTCGCCTTGTTTTAATTCACATTCTGCATTATATACAATGAATGGAACTGGTGCTAATGTATGGCTAGTCTTGCTTTCATCATCCGCATTACCATGGTCTGCAGTTACTAATAAAATACCATTTACTTTATTTACAGATTCAATAACACGTGCAAGTTCTAAGTCTACAGATTCAACACCAATAATAGTTGCTGGTAAACTTCCAGTGTGACCTACCATATCACCATTTGGATAGTTTGTACGAATGAAATCATAGTTTCCACTTTCGATTGCTTCACACAATTTGTCAGTGATTTCAGCAGCCTTCATCCAAGGTCTTTGTTCAAATGGAACTACATCACTTGGAATTTCAACATAAGTTTCTAAAGACTCATCAAATTTTTCTGAACGGTTACCATTCCAGAAATAAGTAACGTGTCCATATTTTTGAGTTTCACTGATTGCATATTCACGAATACCATGTTTGCATAATTCTTCAGTCAATGTATATTTGATTTTTGGTGGTTCAGTCAAATAGTTCTTTGGAATTTGTAAGTCTGCATCATATTGTAACATACCTGCAAATTTAACATTTGGAACTTTAACACGATCAAATTTATCAAATGAAGCATCTCCATCAAATGCTAAAGAGATTTCTTGAGCACGGTCACCACGGAAGTTGAATAATACTACGCTATCACCATCATCGATAGTTCCTACTGGAGTGCCATCTTTTGCGATGACAAATCCTGGAAGATCTTGATCGACAACATTTAATTCTTTACGATAAGTTTCGATAGCTTCTGTAGTTGAAGCAAATTGTCTTCCTTCACCCATTACGTGAATCTTCCATCCACGTTCAACCATAGACCAGTCAGCTTCATAACGGTCCATTGTGATTTGCATACGTCCACCACCACTAGCAATGCATGCGTGGAAGTTGTCGTCATTTAATTCTGCCATAAATGATTCAATATCATTTACATATTCTAAAGCGGAAGTTGCAGGAACATCACGTCCATCAAGTAATGCATGAACACGAACTTCCTTAATACCTTCATTTTTAGATTCTTTAATCAAAGCCTTTAAGTGAGAAATATTAGAGTGTACGTTTCCATCACTTAAAAGACCGATGAAATGCATTTTGCTGTCTTTTGCATTTTCAGCTAAATCCTTCCAAGTTTTAGAATTGAAGATTTCTTTAGACTCAATATTTTCATTAACTAATTTAGCTCCTTGAGAGTAAATTTGTCCACAACCTAATGCGTTGTGTCCAACTTCTGAGTTACCCATATCTGAATCTGTAGGAAGTCCTACTGCAAGTCCATGAGCACGAAGTTGTGTATGTGGACATTCAGCCCACAATTTATCAAGTGTTGGTTTATTGGCTAATGCAACCGCATTGTTCTTCTTATCTTCACGAATACCAATACCGTCCATAACAACCAATATTACTGGTCTTTTTTCCATTGTATTTTTCCTCCATTAATCGATAATAATATAACACTAACTAGGCCTTTTTTCAATGAACTCGTCTCAACAAATGAAATTTTTCACAAAAAGAAAAAGCCGCTTAACGGCTTTGATATCGAGATAAAAATTGTTGTGTTCTTTCTTGTTGGGGATGCTCGAACAATTGTTCAGGAGTACCTTGTTCTGCAATGACACCTTTATCCATAAAAATAACACGATCACTTACTTCTCTTGCAAACTGCATTTCATGTGTAACGATCACCATCGTCAAACCTTCATTGGCTAGCTTTTTCATAACATCCAAAACATCACCAACCATTTCTGGGTCCAATGCACTAGTTGGCTCATCAAATAGTAACACTTCAGGATCCATGCATAGAGCACGAGCAATCGCAACACGTTGCTTTTGTCCACCAGAAAGTTTAGTACTAGGCTTATTCGCAAACTCTTTCATTCCTACTTCATCTAAGAATTTTAAAGCTGTAGTTTTTGCTTCTTCTTTCGATTTTTTTAAGACACGAATCTGACCTAACATGCAGTTTTCTAAAACAGTCAAATTATTGAATAAGTTAAAGCCTTGAAACACCATTCCGACCTTAGAACGATATTCATTGACATCCATTTGACCACTTAGAATGTCTTTACCATGATATAAAACATGGCCTCCATCCATTCTTTCTAATAAGTTTACACATCTTAACATTGTACTCTTACCAGATCCACTCGATCCAATAATCGTAACCACTTCTCCTTTATGAATATCGAAATCTACATCATTTAATACTTTAAGATTTCCAAAATGTTTCTGGAGATGTTGAATTTGAATAATTGTTTCCATAAATACCCTCCTAGCTACAGAAATCTTTCATACTGCTTTCGCTATCCATTCTTTTTTCAAGATAATTCAATAAGAATGAAGCAAGTGTTGTTAAAATTAAATATAAAATAGCTGAAACTAAAAATGTTTCCATAACACGATAGTTACTTCCTGCTACAGATGTTGTCTGAAAGTATAATTCTGTTACCGTAATAACATTCAACATTGAACTATCCTTGATATTTACAATCAATTGGTTTCCAATTGAAGGAAATGAATTCTTAATAGCTTGAGGAAATACAACATACATTAGAGTCTGCATCGTTGTCATACCTAAAGACATAGCGGCTTCATTTTGGCCTTTATCCACAGACTGAATTCCAGAACGAATAATTTCAGCCATATAAGCACCTGTATTGATTGAAATAATAATTAAACCTGCTGTAATCGGAGTCCATCCAATGACAGGTTTTCCTGCATAATAAATAAACATAGCTTGAACCATCATTGGTGTACCTCTAAATACCCAGATATACAAGCCAGTAATAATTCTTCCAATATTCTTTAAAACTTTAATCGCTGTTGAATCATATTCATTGATCTCAATCGCACGAATGCCGCCGACTAATAAGCCGACGACAAATCCTGCAAACGTACCAACGAATGCGAACAACAAAGTCATCTCAATTCCATATTGAAAAAGAGGTATGTTACGAACAAATATGTTCCAAGTCTTCGCAATATCAATACGCATAATTAATCCTCTGTTGGTTGATGTTCTACTGCATATTCCATCATTTCTTCACGTTCTTCATCTGTAATGCTATCTAATGCTTTTTGAACTTTTTTGAAGAATTTAGAATCACGAGAACCTTCTTTTAATGCGATTGAAACAGTTGTATCACAATCAAATCCATGTCCATCTGCGAATTGAACGATTGTTAAGTCTGGGTTAGCTTCTACTACACCTTTGGCAACAGCCATTTCAGCTGTAATTCCATCCACTTCATTTTGTTTTAAAGCCAAAATCATTTCAGGATAAGTAGCCTTTGGTGTTACGTGATTTACACCTTTGATTTGATCAATAACATCATCATAGTTTGTTGCTTTTTGACCAACAATGTTTTTACCTGTAAATTGTTGAATATCTGTATATCCAGCTTCTTCACTATCTTTACGAACGATCATAATCATTCCTTTTGAATCATAATATGGAGTTGTGAAGTCAGCTCCTTCTTCACGATCTTTATCTTTAGTCATACCAGCGATGATCGCATCAATTTCATCATTCTCTAAAGCTGGAATCAAACCATCCCATGCAGTTTTCTTAATGACTAATTTCTTTCCTAATTTTTTCGCAATCTTTTTAGCGACTTGCACATCATATCCATCCGCATAACCAGCTTTACCTAATTTTACAGAAGTATCTGTTTTTTCAGATGTTTGCCAGTTAAATGGAGCATATCCACATTCCATTCCAACGACAAATGTGTCCTTATCTTCTGATGTTGTAGCTGTGTTAGATGCACATCCTGTTAGTGCAAAAGTACATACCATGGCAGATGCCATTAATTTTTTAAAGTTCATATTTCTTTTTCTCCTTCTCTAATCGGCAAAGAATAGAAAAAAGCTATGCGGGCATACCACATAGCTAAAAAATATCTCATTAACTATAAGATAACGCCTCTTCCTGACGAAGGAGTGTTATAAGTATTCCTTATAACCCCAAGAAATGAAATTGCCATTTCATTTCTTTCGGCATTGGTTACCTTTCAAACACTTCACAGTTTGCCAACTCCATGTTTTACTCTGATGCAATGCTGCCTCTATCTTTACTCGATTTACTTTATAGTGCTTATTATACTCAACATATACATAGTGTCAAGAAAGAAATTACATTTTTTCATAAATTTGTAAATATTTTCACGGTTTCTTTAAGCTTCTTTTAAGTTTTTAGAACTATCCTATATACAGAAATAAACAGTAATCAACCCAATACATATAACCCTTTCCTAATAAAAAGCTGTTTATTTCATATATTCCTATTTCTTTGGTGAGTCACAATAATAGACTCACCCCTTTTTTTAACAAGAAAAAAGGATGTACATATGTACATCCTTAATCTAACGTAGCTGTATCCATTGCTTGTGACCAGTTATGAATTGGACCTGTCTTCATATTCTTAACACGCTTGTTATATAAGTTGAAATTCTGGTTTCCATATAATGCTAAATATGGCAATAAATCATTTTCCTTAATCATAACCTGTTTATAAAGCTCTGTTGATTTTGCTTCATCTGTTGTATACATTGCTTCATCCAATAATGAATCTAATTCACTATCTGATAGTCTTGCATAGTTATTCACATCCCCTGTTTTCAACATAGAATTTAAATCTGTATTAGCTACACCTGTAAAGCTCATCGCAAGACAACTCATTTCCCATTCACCCAATGCACTATCATCACTTGTTTTTGACAATAATGAATTGAATTCTAGAATTGTTTGTTTTAAATCAACACCAATATCTTTGTATGTCTTTTCAATCATAGGAATCAAAGTTTCCAATGAACTAGAACCTTCCGCAATCATGAAACGAATGCTTAATTTTTGACCATCTTTATAACGATAACCATCATCTGCCATTTCCCATCCAGCTTCATCTAAGATTTGATTTGCCTTATCTTCATTAAATTCATAAGTTTCAAGACCATCCAAAGCCTCTTCACCACGAATATAAGTGCCTAAATCTGCGCTTGCTGGATTCGCATATACAGCTGGTACAAAGGCTAGTTTTTCTTTTTTTGCTTCCTTACTTGCTTTTTCCCAAGAGAAGAAACTATCGACAAAGCCTTGACGATCCGTCGCATAAGCTAAGGCCTTACGTACGGCTGGATCGGCTGTAGGACCTTGTGCACAGTTAAAGTAAACATAGCCTTCTGTAGCACGTGGGTATGTATTAAATGTCAAATTATCATCTAAACTAACTTGTCCAATTTTAGTTGGATCTGCATTCTCAGGTAAATAATCCACATTTCCTTTTTTAAGTTCATTTAACTCAGTTGAAGTACTGCAAACTTTGATAATAACCTTATCAATTGAATATTCTCCTTTTTTAGCTTTAAAGTTCTCGTTTCTTACAAAGCTAGCGCCGGTTGCCTTTGAATATTTATTCAATTTATAAGCCCCACTACCAATCGGATTGGAAGTATCTTTTTCAATCTTTGATATGTGTCCCTTCTTGTACTTATATTGTGTATCCGAACAAATAGCACGAGTACCAAAAGTAGTTACCGCATCAATTCTTGGCTGTGTCATATGGAAAACAACCGTATAATCATCTGGTGTCTCAATTCCACTTAATTCTGTAGCATCTCCATCATGATATTCCTTATAACCTTCAATATTCTCTACATCACTCGAAAATCTTCCTGTATAGCTAGGATCTGCCAACACTGTAAATGTATATTTTACATCACTAGAAGTAAGCTTAGATCCATCGGAAAACTTAACACCTTTATTCAACTTAAAAGTAACCGTTTTTCCATCATCACTAATTGTAGGAAGCTCCTTAGCTAAAACTGGCTGTAATTCTTCGTTTTCATCATATTGAAGCATTGATTGATACATCAAGTTGATTGCATATGCATCGTATGCACTTTCATAATACAGTGGTGAAAATACACCATTCATCTGTGCAGTAATTCCAACGGTCAAAACATTATTCGAATTATCACCTGACGAAGATGAACATCCCACTAAGTTTGCAGCCATCATTGCTGCTAATCCTGACTTCATAATCTTATTGTTCATTCACATCACCCTCTTAATTTAAAATTATGATACATTTCTTTCATTTTCTTTGCAAGTTATTTTCAGTAAAATTTCGTTTATTTACAATTGATCAATTCATCAAACTCATCCACAAGCTTATCAAACTGACAAATCGCATCATGAATTGGTTGTGGACTTGTCATATCGACGCCTGCCATTTTTAATAAATCAATTGGAGACTTAGAACATCCACCCTTTAAGAAATTCAAATAATTCTCAATATCCTCTTGATTGCCTTTTAATAGCTTTTGCGAAATGGCCATGGAAGCACAAAAACTTGTCGCATATTGATACAAATAGAAATTCATATATAAGTGTGGGATTTTTGCCCACTCTAAATCAATTGGCGCATCTACAATCACATCTTCACCATAATAGAATGCATTTAAATCATGATTGATCTTATTCAACAATTCAGCACTCAACGTATTATTTTTAGCCACCTCCTCGTTGATCAACATTTCAAATTCTGCAAGCATAGCTTGTCGGTACATTGTTCCACGATATTGTTCCAATAGATAATTAATCAAATAAGCACGCTCTTTTTTATCCGTAGTTCTTTCCAATAAATAATGCATCAACAAAGCTTCATTACATGTACTTGCGACTTCAGCCACAAAAATCTTATAATCGCTATTAATAAAAGGCTGATGTTTAAAAGACATATAAGAATGCATCGCATGACCCATTTCATGTGCCAAAGTAAATTCACTTCTTAATGTATCTGTATGATTTAACAATACAAAAGGATGACATGGCACACCACAAGAATAGGCGCCTGAACGCTTTCCTTCATTTTCATATACGTCGATCCATCGTGAATTTAAACCTTTTTCATAAGCTTCTACGTACTCTTGTCCTAATAAAGCCACGGAAGCTAACGCTTCTTTTTTTGCCGTTTCAAAGGTGATTTTCTTATCAAATTCCTTAACTAAAGGAACATATAAATCATACATATTTAATTTATCTTTATTTAAAGCCTTTTTACGAACCTTCATATATTTATGCAAAGGTGCAATATCCTTATGTACCTGCTTAATCAAATTCTTATACACACTTGATGGAACTCCATTTTTATTTGTACTTGCCTCTAATGATGTTGGATATCCTCTTAAATCCGATTCATATTTCAACATCTTACATTGTGAATTCAATAAAGAAGCCATCGTATTTTGAACCTTACCATAAGCTGCATACATATTTTCGAAAGCCGACTTTCTTAAGGTCTCATCTGCACTTTCTAAATAATCCACATAACTTCCTGATGTCAATGGCATAACATTCCCCTTCGCATCTTTAACATCTTCAAATCTAGTATCCACATCATTCAAAATATAGAATGCTCTTTCACTACTAGAAAAAATATCTTGACACCCTGCCAACAATTCTTCTTTTTCCATAGACAAAGTATATGGCTTTAATCGATAAATATCTTGAATAAATCGTCTATATCTCTCTAATCCAGGTTCCTTTTCAAAGTATATTTCTATATCAGACAATTTTAAAAGCTCTACTTCAAAAAAAGCTTGCTGAGAATGAATCTCTGTAATTACTACGTTTGCCTTTCCCTTTAAATCTTGATAAAAAGCATTTGAACCATCTTGATCACTTAATAAAGATGTATAACAATCCAATGTATATAGTTTTTCATTTAATTCTTCATACCCTTTTAAATACGCATATAAGCTAGATGCATTTGTTAGATGATCTTTATATTTCAATAATTCTTTTGATTGCGTCTTTGCTTTCTCTAATTCTTTATAAAACACATCTAGATTTGGATAGATATCTTCTATTTTCCATGTATTTTCAATTAATTGTTCATTTCTTTTCATATGCACACCTCTTTTTTACATTTAGTGTAATCTCTTACATTCTAAAAGTCAAAAAAAGAAAAGAATAAATCTTTTCTCTTAATGCGTTTCTCCAGAAACTACTTTAATATCCGTATCACTCTCTAACATAGCTTCTACAGACAATTCAATGGCTTTGGCAATATCTTTTAAATTCATTCCCGGTGTTCCTGCTGGCTGATTCACTGTTTGTTCAGTCGCAAAAGGCACATGCATAAAGCCACCTTTTACATCTTTAAATTCTGTATGACAATAATGCAATACAGAGTACATCACATCGTTACAAACATAAGTACCTGCTGTATAACTAACACTTGCAGGAATTCCATTTTTCTTCATTTTTTCAACCATTCTAAATACAGGAAGCATTGTAAAATAAGCTTCTGGGCCATTTTCTACAACACTTGTCTGTAAAGGTTGATTGCCTTCATTATCGGCAATTCTCGCATTTCTAAAGTTAATACCCACCCATTCTGGTGTGACTTGACTTCTTCCTCCAGCTTGACCAATGCATAATACATAATCTGGTTGATTTTCTTGAATTGCTTCATAAACTGCATTCGGCCCTTTTTGAAATACCGTAGGGATTTCTTTCTTAATAATTTTTGCACCTCTAATTTCATCCGGCAATAATTTAACGGCTTCATAAGCTGGATTAATTTTTTCTCCTCCAAATGGATCAAAACCTGTAATTAATACTTTTTTCATAACATTTCATCTCCTATGACATCATGATCATCATGACAATTTGTACCACTAACATAACCACGGCAACAAGCACTTGTTTTTTAATGACACCATTTTTATCTTTCATCTCTAAAATTGCGACTGGCACCATATTAAAATTAGCTGCCATTGGCGTACATAGTGTACCACAATATCCACAAGTTAATGCTAAAGATCCAATCACCACTGGATCTGCTCCATATTTAAGGACAAAAGGTGCCCCAATCCCTACTGTCATCACGGTAATTGCCGCAAAAGCATTTCCCATAATCATTGTGAACACGGCCATACCAATCGCATAGACAATAATTCCAATTGTAACATTGCCTGCAGGAATAATATTGGATACTAAGCCAGAAATCACATCTCCAACACCTGCAGCTGTAAATACAGCACCTAAAGCAGCAAGTAACATTGGAAGCATGCTTAATGGTCCAACCACATCCATCATTCTACGACAATCTTTTAAGAAGACACTTGGTGTATTTGCTTTTGAATAAATACGCAAAATAACCATGGCTACGAATACACCAACACTCATTCCAACTAATGGTGAAATCTTAGTAAAGAATGCGGCTAATAGCGCAAATAATCCAATACATACAGCAGGAATAAATACTTTTGAACCAATCTTCTTGTTGTTTTGTTCCATCTCCTCAAGCGTAGGTTCAGGCTCATCACCTGGTGAAACTTTCTTTAGAATTGGAGGTAATACTAAGATGATCAACAAAATACCATCAACCAAGGCAGGTAACCATTTACCTAGCACAAACATAATTCCTAAATCAAACCAAAAAATAAATGAACCAACACTGTTGTTATTTTCTTTATCTCTTAGATTTTTAAAGGCAACGTAAATAGAAATCAATCCAATTAAACAATACATGACTTCTAATAGTTTTTCTGAAAGTGTAACATCCACACTTGTATAGAATTGAATTGGATTCATTACTTAGTCTCCTTTCTAGATAATTGCTTATCTTTAAGATAGTAATAAACGATCGCAACAGCTACGGCAATAATTGCCACTGGAATCTGTACTTTCATCAAATCGACTAATTCAACATCATATCCTAAACCAGCCAATGTAGATTGTACTAAAATCATTCCACTTGTTCCTACAAATAAACCTTGTCCAAAGAACCATGCGATATTTTCCATACCACTTGCCATTCCTTTTAAGTTTTCTTCATACTTTTCACTGATCTTTTTACCATTTTTCTTAGCTGCAGCAGTCGCCATAGGCAATACAATAGGACGGACAAATCCGGCTACGCCACCAAAGCTTACATTAAATGCCGCAAAGACTAGACGGAACACACCATAAATTGCAAGAACAACACCGGCTGATGCATTTTTAAATTTCTTCATTAAATTAGCTGCTGCTTGTTTTAAACCATTTCTTTCCAAAGTACCCGTAACAACCATGACCATCACAAATACACACATACTGCGGTTAGCAACAAAGCTTGATCCAAGTGTTTCCAAGAAAGTAACAGGATCCATACCTGCAACAAGTGCAGTCACAATAGCGGCAATCATAATAATCAAAATCGAATCCAATTTTAATACAAATCCGATTACAACAATTAGAATGCCTAATAATTTCAATAATTCCATAACCTTTCATTCTCTCTTTCATATTTCTTACAGAAATTTACATTCGAAATTATATCACACTCTTCCAGAAAAACAAAAAAAATGGATCAAACGATCCATTTACAATACTGATTTATAGACTCTTAATACATTCTTATAGAAGATTTTTTCTACTTCTTCTTGTGTAAGTCCTGCCTTATATAAAGCTTCTTCTAATAGATTCATCATAGAAGCATTTTCAATTTCTAAAGGACATGAAATACCATCAAAGTCAGTACCCAATCCTATGACATCAATTCCTGCTAAGTCTTTGATGTAAAGAATATGTTTGACCATATCGTCTACACAACTCTTGTGATCGTTTCGATCTACTAAGAAACTTCCACAGAAGTTAAGGCCCATAACACCACCACGTTTTGCCAATTGAAGAATCATATCATCACTCATATTACGGGCTACATTACATACACTTCTTGCGTTTGAGTGTGATGCCACAAACGGTTTTGTCGTATATTTTAATACATCATAGAAACCTGCATCATTTAAGTGAGAAACATCCACAATCATACCTAGTCTTTCCATTTCTTTTACAAATGAAATTCCAAACTCTGTCAGTCCTCTTTCTGTATCGACACTACGCTTATAATTAGGATGGTTTCCATTCATATCTTTCATTGAAAGATTTGGATAGCCAATACCATTCTCATAATTCCAAGTTAAGGCAATCATTCTTACACCCATGCGATAGTAGTTTCTTAGCATAGCTAAATCATTAAAACATACACCACCATCTTCTAAAGTTAATAAACTTGATAATTTTCCTTCTTTATCATTTTTTTCAATATCACTAAACTGATATACAGGTGCAATATAATCAGAATACTTATCCATTTGTGTACAATATTCATCATACAAACGCATTGTCTGTTGTTCAGGAATAGCTAGTTCTTTCTGATCTGTAAACAACGCAAAATTTTGTAATAAATAATTACCCTTCTTCATTTTTTCTAAATCAATTGACAAATCATTCGAATATAAACTTGCCTCTTTCCCTTTTAAATCACGACTCAATAATTCTAGAACCGTATCACAATGCATATCGACTACTCTCATCTTTACAACTCCTTTAACCATTCTATACAACCATCTTCATAACATGGAGGAACAATTTTATTTGCGACTTTTTTACAGGCTTCACAACCATTTTCAAGGGTTACGCCTAAACCAGACGCTTCTAATACAGGTGCATCGCTTGAACCATCACCTATGGAACTGACATCTTTCCAAGAAATTTCAAGACTTTTCAACAAACGATTCACACTATTTACCTTTTCACAATCCTTATGAATAATGTCAATCATCGTATCTGTACTATGCACAACTTTTACATTACAATTTAATTCAATATGATCTTTCATAGAATCATAAATCGAATCAATTCTCTCTTTTGAATCCGATATAGACACTTTCCACACAGAATCCTTTAAATATTTTTCCATGTGATTCGTCAAAATGTAATCCACATCACAATTGTGCATATCTAGTTCAAATCCACGTGTCATTTTATTTGCCACAAAATAATCAGGTTGACTATATCCAACACCTAAATTATGCTTTTGGGCATATTGCCAAATAA
This sequence comes from uncultured Holdemanella sp., assembly GCF_958348295.1. Lineage (NCBI taxonomy): Bacteria > Bacillati > Bacillota > Erysipelotrichia > Erysipelotrichales > Erysipelotrichaceae > Holdemanella > uncultured Holdemanella sp. Next base: position 393 of record NZ_CATVYQ010000050.1, on the reverse strand, counting down.
AAGAAACATCGTTATTTGATATGGAATACTCAAATATCGTTTTTTTCGTTTTCACATCAAAACAATGGGCTCCATTACAACTAATGACATATCCACCAAAGTTTTGCATCAAAATCTGCTTAGATAATGGATATACACCTTGAAAGCATCGAGCTGAATTTAATATAACTAAAATATTTTTCTTTTCAACCTCAATCAATGCCTCTTTAACGGCTTCCTTTACATAGATTCCACTACTTGGATTCATCAAAGATCCATCTAAATCGCAAACAATCGCCCTAATCATATAGCACTTCCTTCCACTTGTTTATAGTAATACGAAACGAAACAAAAAAAAAGACCCCGAAGGGTCTATTTAGCTAAAGTTCTTAGTGAAATACTACTTCTTGAATT
>NZ_CATVYQ010000049.1:0-16257 GCF_958348295.1 uncultured Holdemanella sp. | reverse complement strand
TCAGCTACTAATGCTTCTTTTATTTTTTAGTTATACAAATTCTGCAAAGTTAAGGTTATTAAAAAGAGCAAAAAAATCATTAAAAAGTGCAAATACGAATATATATATTGCAGTTTACAATATAGAAGTGAAAGCGCTTACGGCAGGGAATTGTTTTTTTGGAAAGGAGGTAAAATTACTCGTATTTTAGTTTTTTTTCAAATTTATAGAGGAGAGAAATAGAGAATGAAAAAAATATTAAGTTTAGCAGTTTGTACTGCATTAGTTGCGAACATAGCTCCACTTCATATTAAAGCAAATGAATCTGGTGGGGATGTTTCGGTTTCTGAAAATGGTAATAGAATTACTATTGGGAATGGGTATATTAAACGTGTTTTTGAAAATAATAATGGGAAATGGAAAACTGTTTCTATCGATAACAAAAGAATTGATGAACAATTTAGACCGGCTGAAGGTTCAGAAGATTTTGTCATTAATTTAGTAAATAGTCAAAAGACAGAAGAACAAAAACCTGTAGTTACTCCTCCAACTCAAGCTTTAGATCGTATGGCATGGAAAGCAACTTTAAAGAATAAAGATGGAGTTACTTTTAATCATCCAGAATATTTGTTCGATGGTGATAAAAATACATATGTAGACGAATACCAAAAAGCAGGTTTTCCAATTTCTTTAGAAATTGATTTGGGTTCTAAACAAGAAGTATCTTCTTTCTCGTTCTTAAAAAGGCCTGGTTTCACAGATCAAGCATATGGTATTAATGGAACATTAGGAAAATACAAAGTATACGTAAGTGATGATGATGCGAACTGGAATGAAGTTGCGAAAGGTGAATTCACAAAAGAAGACTATAATTTACATCAAGAAGGCAACCTTTACAATGTGGGTGATGTAGTTTATGCGAATTTAAATGCAACTTATAAAACGCAATATGTAAAACTTGAAGCTTTAAGTGATGCGTTAGGAAATACATCTGAATTTACAGGTGCAGAATTCAATTTATATAGTGATAAAACAAGTGCTGGCATTCCACAAAAAGAAGTTTCTTTAACTGGTTCAAATGTGACTTTTAAGGGTAAGTCTACAAATAAGCTAACAGATGGAAATTTAAATGTTGCGATTAGTGGAAATGTAAATGATGAAATTGTATTTGATCTTGGATCTGAAAAAACAATTGGTTCTTTTGCATATCAGAAACGACCTGGTTTCCATGATGCGAACTATGGACTAAATGGTACAATGGGAAAATACGAGCTTTATGTAAGTGATAATGGTACAGAATGGTCACCAGCAGGAAAGGGCGAATTTGTACGTAATGATTATAACTTGCATTCCGTTGTATTAAGTGAAAATACACAAACGAGTGATGGAAACTATAATGCAGGAGATACTTTACATAATGTAGGGGATTTGGTATATGGAAATTTTGATTCTGTATATACAACTCGATTTGTAAAGATTGTACCTAAATCAGATTGTATGGGTGGTACAAATGAATTCCAGGCTTCAGAAATCAAATTATATTCTGATCAAAAATTTGAATCTAAAAAAGATGATGCAGATACAGATATTCGTTCAAGTGAATTAACTGTTTCTGAAAATGGTATTACTACAAAGAATAACGAAGTTCGTGTTTCTTTTGATACTTATGAAAAAGATGGGGTCAATTGGGATATCGATATGGTTACTGTAATGGAAAATAATAAGCATTATATGAATTCTTATCTTGAGATTACAGTGGATAAACCAGAAGAAGCTTCTATTGATTATATCGACTTTGATAACTTCGTGATTCCAGAAGGAACACAAGGTGTATGGAGCATTCCAGATCAAAGTAACATTTCTTCTATGTGGATTGGAAAACATGAATTGATGTTAGGACAACCAATTTATGCTGATGGATTGTTCTTTGGTTCCGAATTTCCTGCACAAGATACAGATGTAAATAAAGATAATGCAATGCAGATTCGTTACTATTCTGGAAAATCAATTGCGAAAATGGCAAGCGATGGACAGAATGTTACAAATGATGGAAAAACTTATCGTACATGGAACAATGTTGTTGGTGCAGCCCAAGGAACTCCTACAGATGTAGTTCAAACAGATTTCTTTAACTATATTGAAGATATCGCAACACCATCTGATTTTAGAAAACAATACAACTCTTGGTATGACAACATGATGAATATCAATGATGAAAGTATTGAAAAATCATTCTTAGGAGCAGAAAAAGGATTGGCTCAAAATGGTGTAGAACCTTTAGATAGTTATGTAGTAGATGATGGATGGAATAACTACAACAATGCGGTAGGTGGAGTAAATGCTCCTGGAGAATCTGGAACTACACAAAACCAGACAGGATTTTGGGAATTCAATAGTAAGTTTCCTAATGAATTATATACTTCAACTGAATTGACAGATAAATTCCAATCTTCATTTGGTGTTTGGGTAGGCCCTCAAGGTGGATATAACTTCTTTGGTGGATTTGCGAAATACTTAGAGGCTATGGGAACTGCAGAAATGCAAAGTAATAGTGCTTTAGGTAACGTAATTTGTACTGGTTCAAGAACTTATTTGAAAAACTTTGAAGATCGTTTCATAGATTATCAAACAAGATTTAATATTGACTATTGGAAATGGGATGGATTTGCATCAAGACCATGTAACAATCCAAATCACAATCACATGACTGGTGGCGACCACGATATGTATTACACGAGTGATATGTGGGAAGCTTGGACAGACGTAATTGAACATGCCCGTGCTGCAAGAGCACAAGAAGGTAAAGGATTATGGATCAATGCGACATGTTATGTGAATTTAAGTCCATGGTTATTACAATGGGTAAATACAATTTGGGTACAAGATTCAGGTGATACTGGTGAAGCAGGTGCTTCAGGTCAAAGACATCAACGTAAGATTTATTATCGTGACAATGTATACAATAACTTATATAAGAAAAATCAAATTCAATTCCCATTAAAGAATATTTACAACCATGATCCAATTTATGGCGTATCAGATGGAAGCAATGCGACAACTGAAGTATTCCGTGAATACTTATTAGATAATGCGATGCGTGGAACTGCATTCTGGGAATTATATTATTCACCAAGTTTATTTGATGCAGAAAAATGGCAAGTAACGGCAGACGTATTAGATTTTGCAGAAACAAACCACAACGTATTGAAGAATGCAAAACTATTTGTACAAGAAGGTAAAAATCCATCTAATGGTGTTTATGGATATTCTGCATGGAATAACAAGAAGGGGTTTGTTTCTTTTGTAAACCCAACTTCAACAAAACAAACGTATGAATTGACACTAGACAATATTGTGGGTGTTCCAACGTCAATGAAGGGATTGAAAGAATATTCTATTTATCCTTATGCAGCTGGTACTACAGGAAAAACAGTTTCTTATGGAGATACATTAAAAGTAACTCTTGAACCAAACACTTCTGTGATTTATCAGTATGGAAATACAGACAGTAAAGCACCTGAATTTGTATCGGCTAAGATTACTAAGAAAGATACTGTAGAAGTTCGTTTCAACGAAAGAATAGCTGATGATATTAAGTTTAAGGTAAATGGAAAAGCAGCAGAAGCTGTATTACAAGCTGATTATCGTACATTTGAAATTAAAGCAAGTGATTTAAGTGATACTGCTCAATTAAGTGTGAGTGGAATTAAAGATATTTATGGAAATGAAGCATCTGCAGTAGAAATAGAGGCTAGAACTGCAAAAGAAATTGCGAAAGTAGCTTCAAAAGAAGATGTAAAAGGTGATGTTTCTGAAAGTAAATCTGATAGTAAAACACTTCTAAACTTAAAGAACAAAGCATATACAATCGCTGAAAATGGAATCAAAGGCGATGCTGATTTTAGTGTATCAATGGCTGTTAATACTAAATCAAGCAATACTGTATTATTAAAACAAGGTGATGATTTCCAATTGTCTATCGATGCAGATGGATATGTAGTATTCGATGTTAAGGGACAACAAGTAACTAGTAAAGAGAATGTAACTACAGTAGTAGAACATGCGAGTGGTAAATTCAGTACTAGTGAATACAAAGAGTCAGTAACACAAACTACAACAATTGGTAAAGTGAATGATGGTAAATTGCATGCAGTACACGCAGTTCGTGAACCAAATGGAATGTTGAAACTATATGTAGATGGAAGATTAGCTACATCAGCATATGATAAGAAAAATCATGGTGCAGACTTAAGTGGTGCTCCAGTCGTTCTTGGAAGTACAAACTTCACAGGATTTGTGGGGGATGTCGTTGTTAGAAATAGTGCATTATATTATGATGATGCACAAAAAGCTGCAGATGACTTTGGAATCAATGTAACAAGCAAAAAACTTTCTAAAAAAGGTTGGGATGCTGAAGCATGTTCGCAACAAACAGATGAAGTTGGAACTGGCAGTGATGGTTCTGCAAAAGATGTTCTTGATAACAAACTAAATACTTATTGGCATTCTAACTATAGTGGACAAGATCATTGTGGTCAAACTCATACATTAACAGTAAGTTTCGGAAAAGAAATCACATTTGATAGCCTAGAATATGTTGCTAGACAAGGTGGTGGAAACGGTACTTGGACAAGTGCAACTGTGTATGGAATTGATAAGTCTGGTAATGAAACGAAGATTGCAGAAGTTTCTGATATGAAACTTACAAACAACAAGTACGAATTTACGTTTGATCAATCACAAACATTTAAAGTTGTACGCTTCGAAGTACAAGGAATAGGAGGATTTGCGAGTGCTGCAGAAATCAATGCGACTGTAAAAATTCAACAACAAAATACAGATAAAGTATTGGATTTACAAAATAAGGCACAAGAATTATTGAATAGTGTAAATCCAGAAGAATACAGTAAAGATTCTTATGAGAAATTCACAAAAGCAGTAGATGCAATCATGGATATGAATGCATTTGCTTCTGAAGAAGAATTGGCAGCATTGGATGCAAAATTAATGGATGCATTTAACAACTTAAAAGCAGAAAGTCCAGAAACAGTAAATAAAGATGCACTTACTAAAGCTTTACAAAAATATGCTGAATACAAAGAAGCAGATTACACAGCAGAAAGCTGGGGACCATTTGCCCAAGCATATGCAGAAGCTAGAGAAGTAAGCGGTGATGCAAATGCTACACAAGAAGCAGTAAATGCAGCAGTAGAAAAATTGAATGTGGCTGCTAATAACCTTGTAAAAGCAGAAAAACCTGGTAAACCAGAAAATCCAGATAAGCCTAGCAAACCAGAAACTCCGGGAAAACCAAGTAAACAAGAAAAACCAGCTAAACCTGGAAACAAAAAAGAACCTGGAAAGGTTACAACTGGATTACAAACAAATACTGGAATCTTAATGGTAGCAGGAACACTTGCACTGGCTGGATTAGGTGTATGTGCTGCATTAGCAAGAAGAAAAAGATATTAAAATATCACATAGAGCATAGACTTGAATGAGTCTCTGCTCTTTTTTGTCTAAAAAGAACTGTTCAAGTTTTGAACAGCTCCTTAGATTAGAACATAAGTTTCGTTTTTAAAAGTTTTCTATAGAGTTCGACACCTTTGTCTAAGATGCTCTCATCAAATGTGAATTGATTTGAGTGTAATGGAATGGTATCTCCTGTTCCTAGAAAAAAGAAGATAGATGGAGCTACATTTCTATAGTAGCCAAAGTCTTCACTAATAAGTACAGGGTTTTCTAGTTTGTGCACTAGATTGTTGTTGTATAGAGTGTAGAATAATTCATCATTATTTAATACAGGTGGATAGTGGTGATTGACTTTGAAATTTACTTGCACCTTGTATTTTTTGATTGCATTATTCATGTTTTGTTCGATAATTTCTACAATTTGATCAAATACCTTTGGATCATAATAGCGAATAGAACCTCGTACATGGGCTTGGTCAGCAATGATGTTAAAGGCTGATCCAGAATGGAAAGTTCCAAAATGAAGAAGGTGGAATGTGTTGTCGTCGAAAGCTTTTTCTTCTTGTTCTAAAGACTTTTGTAGAATTTCAACACAAGCTGTTAATGCATTGATTCCATTTTGAGGTTGTGCTGCATGGCTTGCTTTGCCTTTGACAAGTAATTCAAATTCGCATCCTCCCGCCATCATTTCATTAGGACGCGTATAAACTTTACCCATTTCTAGTTCTGGATAGATATGGGTACCATAAATAGCGGCAATGTTAAATTGTTTAAAGAATCCAGATTCAATGATGGGTTTAGCACCACCAGGTTTTTCTTCTCCTGGCTGAAATAAGAGTAATACGTTGTAGTCACTTTCTTTGGCATATTTAGCTATTTCTAAAACCATCGCCATATGTCCATCATGTCCGCAGGCGTGCATACATCCATTGGTGCTTTTAAATTCCAAATCTGTATTTTCTTCCATAGGAAGAGCGTCCATATCGGAACGAAAAACAATTGTTTTTTCTTTCTTATTGTCAAAAAAGGCGGTTACACTATTAGGAATTGGATGATCAATTGTGCAGTCATATAAATCTAATACGTTTTCGATATATTGTGCTGTCTTTTGTGTTGTGAGTTCAATTTCAGGGATTTGGTGCAAATTTCTTCTGTTTTCAATGATTGTTGGCATAAAATTCTCCTTTTTTGGTTTATTATACTACCTATTTTGAATTGTTAAATAAATTTAACATAGATTTAACATTGTAAAGATAGTATGAAAATCCATTTAAATTTATATTAAGTGCGTAATTATGAAAAGGTGGAAAATATGACAACAACAAATATATTGTCTTTATTGGGTGGATTAGCTTTATTCCTATATGGAATGCAGATGATGGGAAATGGTCTTGAAGCTGCGGCTGGAGATCGCTTAAAACAAATTTTAGAGAAATTAACTTCAAATCGATTTTTAGGTGTAATTGTAGGTGCACTTGTTACGGCAGTTATTCAAAGTTCGAGTGCAACAACAGTTATGGTTGTAGGTTTTGTCAATGCACAAATGATGACTTTACAACAAGCTGTTTGGATTATTATGGGAGCCAATGTAGGTACAACAATTACAGGTCAATTGATCGCATTAGATGTTAGCGCCATTGCTCCATTAGTAGCCTTTATGGGTGTAGCTTTAATTATGTTCACAAAAAGTGCGAAGGCAACTGATTTTGGCCAAATTATTGCTGGTTTAGGTATTCTTTTTATTGGTATGAATATGATGAGTACAGCTATGATGCCATTAAGAGAATCAAAGGAATTTGTTGAATTAGTGACACACTTCTCAAATCCGGTGGTTGGTATTTTAGTAGGTGCTGGTTTTACCGCTTTAATTCAATCAAGTTCAGCCTCTGTAGGTATTTTACAGGCATTGGCAGCCAGTGGTGTTATTGGCTTAGATGGAGCTGTATATGTATTGTTTGGGCAAAACATTGGTACTTGTATTACAGCCGTTCTTGCATCAATTGGAACGAGTCGTGAGGCTAAACAAGCGACAGCTATTCACTTGAGTTTCAATATTATTGGTACAGTAATATTTACATTAGTATGTATGTTCACACCATTGGTATCTTTGGTGATTCATTGGACTCCATATAATGCGACAGCTCAGATTGCGAACATGCACACATTGTTTAATATTTGTACAACGTTATTATTGCTTCCATTTGGAAAATATTTGGCTGAATTTGCACAACACATCTTACCAGTAGAGAACAAAGAAACAGAAGATGATCGTTTATTATATTTGCAACCTCTTCCAAAGTCAAAGAAGATGATTGGTGGTGCCGCAATTTCTGTAAAACAAATCAATGATGAAACATTGCACATGTTAGAATTGGCCTACGAAAATGTAAGTCAGGCTTTTGGACAGTTACTACAGTTTAGTGATAAAAATGATGAACAAATCTATCGAAGAGAAGATACAGTTAACTATTTGGATAAAGTCATTAGTGAGTATATTAGTACTGCTTTAGCGACTCCTAACTTGAATGTGAATATTTCTCAAGCTTTATCAAGCTATTATTTGATGTTGGTAGATATTGAACGTATTAGTGATTATGCGGTGAATATGAATCATCAGGCAGCTAAACGTCTTCAAGATCAGATGACTATTTCGGAAATTGAAATTGTTGAACATATGCAGAAATTATGTGTAGATATGAAAAATGATTTGTATGATGTAGAAGAAGCAGAACGTAAGGACGATGTGATTGATTCACTTGTATCAAGTTGGCGCGAAGCACAGATTCAAGCATTAAAACAACAGAAATGTTCGAGTGAAGTAAGTATGATGTTATCACGTATATTTACAGACTTTGAACGTATCAATGACCACGCATTAAATGTGTCACAAGAGTTTGATAAGATTAATATAGAAATCCCAGAATAAGCAGTTTTTCTGCTTATTTTTTTCGTGGATTTTGTTATAATCTTGTTATGAATATTGAAAAATTATTAAATACAATTATTGAAGCAGGGAAGATGTTAGTAGAGAGTGGTGCAGAAGTCAATCGTGTTGAAGAGACAATGGTCAGAATGTGTCGTTGTTTTGAGGGGATTGAGTATGCGGATAGCTACGTAACTTTAACTGGCATCATGTTTTCGTTAACATATGAAAATAAAACGATAACACGTATTTGCAGGGTGCATACGGGAGAGGTAGATTTAAATCGCATTGATCAAATTAATACGCTTTCTAGAAGAATTTGTTCAAATCCAATGTCAGTGGATGAATTGGCTGGTGAATTGGATCGAATTAAGGGCATGTCTCGCTATACTTTTAAAGAGACAATGCTTTTTGGTGCGGTTGGCGCAGCTGGATTTGGGATTTTCTTTAATGGGACTTTATTAGAAATTGTGATGTCCTTTTTTATTGGGATTTTGATTCGTTGTATGAGTTGTTTCTTGTCAAAGCACAAACTCAATTCTTTCTTGAATAATGCGATATCTGCGGGATCTGCAGCATTGAGTGCTCAATTGATTCATCAAGTATTGCCTCAGACCAATGTGGATATTATGGTAATTTCGAGTTTTATGCTTCTAGTTCCAGGACTTGCGATTACGAATGCGATTCGTGATACGATTGCAGGAGATTATGTATCTGGTGTTGCAAGAGCAGCAGATGCATTTTTATGCGCAGTTGCTATTGCGGTAGGTGCTGGTTTTGTGATGTATTTTTGGATATAGGGGAATGGAAATATGGTGTATGTAATTTTAAAATCAGGTATATCTTCATTCCTTGCAAGTTTGGGATTTGGTTTCCTTTTCAATATCAAAGGAAGAAATTTATGGATAGCCGGTGTTGTAGGTGCTATTGGAGGTGCCTGTTATAAGGTGTCATTATATTTAGGGTGTTCGGAAATTCTATCGAATTTTTATGGAGCCTTAGGTTTGGCATTAGCTTCAGAAATTTTAGCACGTAAATGCAAGACTCCGGTAACAACATTTTTAGTTTGCGCATTAATTCCTTTGGTTCCTGGTGGTGGGATGTATCGTACAATGCTTGCGGCTATTCGTGGTGATGCACAGAACACATTGAATATGGGACTTCAAACATTGAGTATTGCGGGGGTTTTAGCATTAGGAATTCTTTTGGTTTCAACAATTATGCGTGTGTATTATCAAGAAAAGAGAAAAATTTTAGAAAAAAAGCAAAAAAGTACTTGCAATCATTAATATTTATGGTATTATATATAAGCGTCTTGGGGATATGGGCCTGTAGCTCAGGTGGTTAGAGCGCACCCCTGATAAGGGTGAGGTCGTTGGTTCAAGTCCATTCAGGCCCACCATGATTTCTTTAGACGCTTAATATAATGGGGTGTTAGCTCAGCTGGGAGAGCACCTGCCTTGCACGCAGGGGGTCATCGGTTCGATCCCGATACGCTCCACCATTTGTAAAATTTAAACTGCATATGCAGTTTTTTTTTTATACTTTTTTCATTCTATGTTATAATCATAAGTAATCGGATGATTAGAAAGCTGAGTAGATGTATGGAAAAAGAATTTTACGAAGAATTTGAAGATATGGAAGCCGGTATCGACCAAAAACAGGCTCTTGTCGAAGAATCAAAAAAAGTTGATGAAATTGAAGATTTCAGTGAAGCGGTTCGCTTTGTGAATGATTTGAAAAAAAGATGGAGAAAGACTGGTTTTGGTGAGTCTTTGGCAGAAGAAAAGTTAAGAGAAGAATTTGACGCAAACGTTGAAAAAGTATATGAAAAACAAAAGGCATTGGCTCAAAAAGTGGTTGATGTAAAGGAAGCTTTGATCAAAGAAGCTGAAAAAACTTCTTTATCAGATGACTTTAAAAAGGCTACTGAAAAGATGACTTCCTTAATGGATCAATGGAAAGTTTCTGGAAATGCCGGAAAGAAAACAGATGATGAATTGTGGGAACGTTTCAATGCAGCTCGTCAGAAGTTCTATGATCGTAAACACGCAAACTGGGAAAATAGAGCCGCTCAGTTTGAAAATGCTAAAAAGGTAAAAGAAGATTTAATTGAAAAGGCTAAATCTTTACAAGATTCTGAAGAATGGCAAAAAACAAGTGCTAAATATAAAGAATTGATGGATGCATGGAAAGCTGCAGGAAATGCAGGTCGTGAATTTGATGATGAATTATGGAATGCATTTAATGAAGCACGTCAAAAATTCTACGCAAAACGTAATGAGTTCTATGAAAAATTGCATGCTGAACATGATGAAAAATATGCAGAAAAACAAGCTTTAGTAAAAGAAGCTAAATCAATTGCAGGTTTACAAGAATATACTCGTGAACAAACTGCAATGATGAAAGAATTATCAAATAAATGGAAATCAATTGGTTTCTGTGGAAAAGATAAAGAAGACGAAATTTGGAATGAATTCAGAGGTGTTATGGACGAATATTTTGCAGGGCTAAAATCGGCTAGCGAAAAGCGTCGTGCAAACTGGCGTGATCACATGGCAGAAATCATTTCTCGTAAAGAAGAACAAATCGCAAACCAAAAACGTCAAATTAAACGTCTTCAAGATGATATGACAGGCTTGGTAAGTGAGGCTACAGTGGCTGACTTACAAGATCAAGTAGAAGATAAAGAAGACTTTATTAAACAACTTGAACAAGAGATTGAAGACATTGAAAAGAAATTAGCAGAGTAGTTGATCTACTCTCTTTTTCTTGGGGTTTATTATATGAATTTTCATGAATGTATGAAGCTGTTTTATCCAGAAACAAAAATTATATTATATAATCAAAAAAACGAAGTTGTATTAGAAGGATATGTCAAAGATATTCGCCAAGAATGTGAAAAATATCATAATATAGAAGTGACATTCGTATCGGGTAGGGCGGATACAACAGGACTTAAAATTTGGCTAGATATGTAAAAGGAAGAAAGTTTAGTGCTTTCTTCCTTTTCGTTTCTAGTATTTCATATTGCTTTTGATCACATCATGATCTTTTAATAGTTTTTCAATAACTGTACCTTTGATTGCCTTAAGAATTGGTTTTTTGAACACATTTAAAGGTCCTAAGTTAATTTCTAATGGGGATTTACCATCCATTAATTTTACGCTTGAATCTAATAGTTCACGTACATCGTATACACTGCCCCAAACTTCTGGAACACCACGATCTACACCGAGTAATCCGTATACAGCTTCCATTGCGGTACGAACTGAATATTCAGTGGTGAAGACCGTGTCTCTTGGTGTGTCGGCAAATTGTCCTAAGAATGCGAAGTTTACACATCCATCAGGAATTACATCTGGACGATCACCTTTCGTTCTAGGCATGAAGAATGCAGTAATGTATGGCATCATTGTAGGAACGCATCTTGCGGAATTTGTAGCTAATTCTTCAATTTGATCTGTTGGAACACCCAAATGATATAGCCATTCTTCTGTAATTTCTTTACCGGTACATTCTCTCATTGGCTTTTTAATGTAGTCACCATCTACATCGGTAAATAGTCCATATACCCAAACGCATACTTTATTTGGATCTTGGTTTTTGAATTGTCCTTGACGATTGATTGTCCAACTCAATAACCAACTTGAATCTCTACAAGTGACAATACCACCAGTAACTGTTTTTCCACTACGAGGATCACGCTTACAGATGTTAGTGATGTAAGGAATAATTTTATCATCTAATGTTGTTACTGTTGCAGATTCCCAATTTGTCTTTGAAATGTCTGAGCAGAATTTTTCTGGGTGACCAAAGCTAGGATCTTGTTTTGCGATGTTTTTCCACAAGTTCCAGCATCCACTTGTTCTAACTTCAGCATCTCCATTAGGCGCATGATCTTGATCGCCATAAATAGTTCCTTCTGTACAACTTCCATTTGTCACAAATACTAAATCGTTTTCAGTTAATACAATGCCAGTTTCTGTACCGTTGACTTTGCATTCGATTGTCTTCGCAACTTTTTTGTCACCTACAAATTCGAATTCAACATTTGTGACTTCTGTATTAAATTGGAAGTCTACACCATGAGCTTCTAGATATTTCTGCATAGGAAGAATCAATGATTCATATTGGTTGTATCTTGTGAATTTTAATGCACTGAAATCAGGAAGGCCTGAAATGTGGTGAATGAACCTTTGGAAGTATAATTTCATTTCTAAGGCTGAGTGCCAGTTTTCAAACGCAAACATACTTCTCCAATACATCCAGAATGTTGAATCGAATACTTCTTCATCAAACACATCTTCGATTGTCTTATCGTACAAGTCTTCATCTGGTGTCATGAATAATTTCATAATTTCCATAGCACCCTTTGTACTTAAGTCAAACTTACCATCTGTATGTGCATCTTTTCCTTGGTTGATTGTTGCACGACACAATGAGTAGTTAGGATCATGTTTATTTAACCAATAGTATTCGTCTAATACACTAGCACCTTCAACTTCTAATGAAGGAATGTTTCTGAATAAATCCCATAAACATTCGAAGTGGTTTTCCATTTCACGACCACCTCTCATGACATATCCGCGAGTTGGATCATAAATTCCATCACATGCTCCACCAGCAATGTCCATGGCTTCTAAAATATGGATATTTTTACCTGGCATTTGTCCATCACGAACTAAGAAACAAGCAGCAGCTAGTGCAGCAAGTCCACTACCTACGATATACGCATGTTTATTATCTACACCTGCTGGTTTTTCTGGGCGTGCAAAAGCTTCATAGTTTCCATTTGTGTAGTAAATACCTTTAGAGTTCTTTTCGTATTTTCCTCTTTCAGTATTACGATAGTCGCTTGTAACTTTCTTTTCTTCTTCTTTCTTTTTGTCGCTCACTTTTTTTGCAGTAAATAAAGCAGCACCAGTAGCTGCAGCAGTAAGGCCTGCAATGCCTAATTTTACATTATTCTTTGACATATACATGTCCTCCTTTGTTCTTATAACTACACGATAATGGAGGACAAAAATAAAAACCATAAACAAAAAAAGCAAGATGATAATTTTTTTATCATTTTGCTTCATTTGTAAAGTTTGAAATTGAATTTGCGATGGAACCATGCAAAGTATTAGCCATATTATAGATGATTTCATGGTAGTCTTCATACATACCTTTTTGAATCCAATCAAGCATGATACCTACAAAACTGTATTTGTAGAAATCTGCAATGAATTGAATTTGTTCTTCTGTAATATTGGTTCCTTGTGCTTTTTCGCGGACGACTCCTAAAATAAGGTCATGTACTGTAGTAAATAAAAAGCGTTCAATACTATCTTGTGTTGTTGTATGGTATACATTTAATATAAATGGTTTATTTTGAAGGACTGCTTCAAATATAGAGGTTAAGCCTTCTTGCCAAGTGTCATAGGTTTTGTTTCCTTTTAGTGCATTTGTTGCATCATAAATACAAGACCATTCGACTAGGTCGTAAATATCTTTAAAATGATAGTAGAAAGACATTCTTGAAATGCCAATATCATCTGTTAAATCTTTAATGGTAATCTTATCTAATGGCTTTTTTAATAAGAATCTTTTTAGGGATTGTTCTAAGGCAAGTTTCGTTAAGTTTGACATATTTAAATATTATAAAAAAATGGGTCTCCCGTCAATTCTTAGGAGACCATGAACATTAAATTCTGAGTGGCTGTAACAAACAGAATTTTTTCTTGCCCTAGCTGTAATAGGGCCCTTTGAATATTGTAGATGTACTTCTTGTAAGCACACTTACACTATAGTAATATCATTTGTTAATTTAATCAAAACATTTTGTGAAATTTTGGGAAAATGTATAAATTAATGAGCTATATTGATTGATCTTGTATACTGTAAGAGAAAGAGGTGTGGATATTATGTATATATCAGTAGATGAATCGCAAATAAGTGTGTTTTTCTTGGATTGTTTTCGTGTTTGCGTGAATGATACAGAATATAATGTTGTTCTGAATAAGCCGGATGTGGATACATATGAATATGAAATATGGAAGCGGGTTAATAGGGAAATGTCTTTGATAAAAATAGTGACTCTATCACTAGATGAATTTAAAGATTACTATTATGCGGATGAAAGATCGACAAATTTCAGAATAATTGATAGTGTGATTGTTCCTTTAATTGAAAAAATGAGATGATAAAAAGTGCTTTATTTATCGTGCTAAATGGTAAATAGAGCACTTTTGTTTACAGAAAAATACTTTACTTATAAACCATTTAGGTTTATACTTTTTAGTAGATAAAAAACTTTCGCAACTAAAAAGAACAAAAATAATAAGGCATAAAACTAAGGAGATTTACTTATATGCAAAAGAGAACTACGAATTATTCTTTCCAAAAATTTGGAGATGTATTCTATTCTGTAAATCATAATGCAGGGCATTTGATTGATTATGTTGAAAATGACTTTAAAATCACGAACAAATCATTCGATTCTTTTTATTATTCCAGCGATCCGGTATATTTGGATACCAAAGGTGGAATTATAATGCTTGTGGTGAGTAAAGATGGTAAAAAGTTCGAAGAATATGTAATTCACCGTGTTGTTCGATTAAAGCCAGATATTTATTTTAATTATGTTTCAATTTCAAGAGAGAGTGTTCTTCAAATTCATTATTCAAGTCATGGAATGAATCAAAAGATGATGCAAAATCCATATTCTTATCAAGCTTTGGTTTCAAGAATGAATTTAAAAGAGATTTTCACATGTTTTTACCAAGTTCGTAAATCCAATTACACTTTCCCTGGAGAAACACATGATTATTATGAATTGACATATATTGATCATGGTACATTAGATACAACAGTTGATGGGCAGAAATATAGACTTCAAAAATATGATTTGATTTTATATTATCCTGGACAGTTTCATACGCAAAGCACAGATAATCAAAGTACTTGTTCATATCTGACGATTACGTTTGATATGGATAATAAATTGGATGGCAATTTAAAAAATCGTGTATTCCATACGCGAAAAGATATTTATCAAGTCTTGTCTGAATTTATGAAATCAATACAGTCAGACGCACATTTAAGTTCAGAAATGGTGCTATTGTATTTGAAACAAATATTGATTCTTTTATACCAATTTGATGATGAATCCCAAGAACAACAATCTATAACAGCCAATCCAATGCAGGAACACTATGAGAGTACATTGTTGAATGAAATTTTAGTGTTTATAAACAATAATGTATATAAACAATTTACAGTAGAAGATTTATGTATGAAGTTCTCAATTTCAAGATCAAGTTTACAGAATTTATTTAAATCAAATATTCATATTACGCCAAAACAATATATTTCCAATGTGAAATTAAATCAGGCAAAAATCATGATTCATGAGCATAATCAAACGATTTCAGAAATATCCGATATTTTAGGCTTTACTTCGATTCACTATTTTTCTAGGAAATTTAAGCTACAATATGGTATATCACCAACAGATTATGCCAAGAGTATTTCTCAATAAGTCCAGCAATGGACTTTTTTTCTTTCGTTAATAGTGTATGATATGTACATGAAAAAGAATCAAATGTTAATGACATCTGGAACGATTTGGAAACAAATGCTTTTATTTGCCTTTCCTGTGTTTTTGGGCAACTTATTTCAACAACTATATAATACAGCGGATTCCTTGATTGTAGGAAACTATCTGGGCAGTTCAAGCCTTGCAGCCGTTACTTCTTGTGGTGAATTGATCTTTCTGTTGACTAGTTTGTTTCAAGGAATATCCGTAGGTGCAGGAGTGGTCATTGCACGCTACTTTGGTGCGATGTTGATTACCAAATTAATTGCTACAAGAACATTTAAATTAAATTGTATACATA
>NZ_CATVYQ010000048.1:0-17015 GCF_958348295.1 uncultured Holdemanella sp. | reverse complement strand
GTCATTCGAAACCGGTATGACCGCTAGTGGCGCACCGAATTAGCCGTCAATTGCATCTCATAATTGCTGGTTTATTAAAGTTTATATTGTTCATATCTTTAAATGCATTATAAGATTGTACATTTATACAAATCGAATCTATAATTTCTCTTCAATTTAATTCTCACTAAATGTGATATAATCGCTATCAGAAGTTCTTTTAATCTCTTTTAAATCAACGGGTCTGCGAATAAGGGCTTCAAGATCTTAAAGATATGTTTTATGCATATCTTTTTTATTGACTTAATAGTTAAGTAGGTATATAGTTAAGTAACTTAAATAAATTGGAGGTTCTTATGGAAGTTCAAGATGAAGTACTCGATTTGATGTTTGATCTCACGTATAAAGTCACGAACTATGTTCGAAATAACCGTCATTGTAAAGGTGGTCCTAGAATAAAGGATGTGATGTTGTTTAAAACGATTTATAAAGCAGAAAATCATCAGATCACAATGAGTGAACTGGCAAATATATTGGGTGTATCTGCTGCAGCTGTATCACAGATGATTGCTGGATTTGAAAAGAAGGGGCTGCTTCAAAGGGTGCATTCGAATACGGATCGTAGAACGGTCTATATTCAAATTGTTCCTGAAGCCATTGAAATGTTTCAAAAAAGAATGGATACACATGTAGAAAATGTATATCATTTTTTGGATTATTTAGGATCTGAAGACTGTGCTCATTTAAGAGATATATTGATCAAGACAACTCGTTATATGGAGGAAAATAAATGACAAAGATATTGAAATATTTAAAACCATATTGGCTATCCATTGTACTTGCGTTTGGTTTGTTGTTTGGACAAGCAACTTGTGAACTAACAATGCCGGATTATATGCAAAATATTGTCAATACAGGTATTCAAAATGCGGGTATTGAAAGTGGTGTTTATCAACAAATTCGTGAAAAGACTTTAAATTCCTATTTAATGTTCGCAAATGATTCTGAAAAGGATTTGATTACATCTTCATATAAGTTGGTTACACCAAGTAAGGCAACTAAGGAAGAAAAAACTCAAATTCCAGCTTTGAAAACCGAGAATGTATATGTATTAAAAGATATTGGTGAAGAAAAGGAAAGTAAGCTAAACAATACTTTGACCTTACTTCAAATGACAATGGTTGAAGTAAGTAAAGATGCTAAAGAACAAAATATACAAATTCCACAACTTCTTATGATGAATGGTGTAGATACATATAGAAAAGCTGCAAAATCCGAGATTTCTAAACTGGGAGATTCGACCGTATCGAGTATGAGTTCTCAATTCCTTAAAAAAGAATATACAGATCTAGGTATGAATATGGAAAAGATGCAACAAGACTATATTATTTCTTCGGGAATTAAGATGTTAGGCTATGCCTTAGGCAGTGCAGTATGTGCAATTTTAGTTGGTTTTTTAGCTTCAAGAATTGCCGCAGGCTTTTCCAAAGACTTGCGTGAAGAAGTGTTTGAAAAAGTCACTCATTTCTCAAATGAAAACTTGAATACATTTAGTACATCGAGCTTAATTACACGTACCACAAATGATATTCAACAACTTCAAATGACAATTGTGATGTTTTTAAGAATTGTAATGTATGCACCAATTATTGGTGTAGGAGCCATCTTACACGTCATTGAATCGGGTGCGAATATGACTTGGATTCTAGCTTTATGTGTCGTTGTGATTTTAAGTGTGGTTTTATTGATTTTTATGATTGTGATGCCAAAGTTTAAGATCATGCAGAAAATGATCGATAAAATGAATAGTGTAGTTCGTGAATTGTTAGATGGAATGTTAGTCATTCGTGCTTTTAATAATGAGAAGATTGAAGAAAAAAAGTTTGATCAAGCCAATGCAGACATCACTTCCATTTCATTATTCACAACACGAGCTATGGCTATTATGATGCCAATCATGATGTTTTTAATGAATGGTACAACCCTAATGATTTTATGGTTTGGATCGAAACAAGTTGATTCGGGAATGATTCAAGTTGGTAGTATCATGGCCTTTATGCAGTATGCGATGCAAGTCATCATGGCCTTTTTAATGATCACAATGGTTACAATTATGCTTCCTCGTGCTAATGTGAGTGCTTTGCGTATTTATGAAGTTTTAAGTAGTGAAATTACTATAAAAGATCAATCAAATCCTTTGGATTTTTCATCTTCTATGCATGGCGTTGTATCCTTTAAAAATGTATCGTTTAAATATCCTGGAGCCGATGAAGAAGTATTGAAAGATATTAGCTTTGAAACAAAACCAGGTGAAACAACAGCCTTTATTGGAAGTACAGGTTCTGGTAAATCAACATTGATTAATTTAGTCCCACGTTTCTATGATGTAACAAGTGGTTCGATCTTAGTGGATGGTGTCGATATTCGTGATGTGAAACAATCGGATCTAAGAAGTCGTATTGGTTATGTTCCACAAAAAGGAATGTTATTATCGGGAGATATTGAATCGAATTTATTATATTCAAAGAAAGATGCAAGCAAGGATGATATATCTAATGCATTATCTATTTCTCAATCAACGGAATTTGTATCTAAAAAACCAGAAGGAATCCATTCAGAAATTAATCAGGGTGGTACCAATGTTTCGGGTGGACAAAGACAAAGACTTTCGATTGCACGTGCCATTGTAAGAAAGCCAGAAATCTATATTTTTGATGATAGCTTTAGCGCTTTAGATTTTAAAACGGATGCCAAACTTCGTGAGGCTTTGGCCGCTTCTTGTAAAGAAACAAAGAGTACGGTATTACTTGTTGCTCAGCGTATTTCGAGTATTTTACATGCCGATCAAATCATTGTACTGGATGAAGGTAAAATGGTTGGAAAAGGAACGCATTCTGAATTGATGAAATCTTGTGAGGTATATCAACAGATTGCGTCTAGCCAATTGACAAAGGAGGAACTTGCCAATGTCTAATCAGAAACAAAATAATCGTCCAAGAGGTCCTATGGGCCATGGTATGCGTGGCGGTGGTGAAAAGGCAAAAGACTTCAAGGGAACAATGAAGAAGCTTTTAAACTATATAAAACCATTTAAATTCTCATTTATAATTGGTATTCTTTGTGCTGTTGTATCCGTTTGCATCATGGTGATTGGGCCAAAGATTCAAGGAAATATTATTACTGAAATTGCGCAAGGCTTTATGAATAAAGTACAAGGCAAGGGGGGTATTGATTTTGATGCGATCCAAAAAACATGTGCTTTATTACTTGCAATTTATGCCTTGAGTACAGCCTTCTCATATTTACAAGGCTGGTTGATGAGTGGTGTTTCCAATAAGATGGGGTATCAACTTCGTAGGGAAATGAATCAAAAGATTGATCGATTGCCACTTTCTTATTTTGATAAAAATAGTCATGGAGATATTCTTTCAAGATTTACCAACGATGTAGATACATTGGTTCAATCTTTAAACCAATCTTTATCGACAATGGTATCTAGCTTTGTACAAATTATTGGTTTTTTAGTAATGATGCTTAGTATTTCATGGAAGATGACACTATTAGCTTTGGTGGTTATTCCATTAAGTCTAGTTTTAGTTATGGTTGTTGTAAAGAAATCTCAGCGTTATTTTAAAGCACAACAAAAATCATTAGGATTAGTCAATGGTCATATTGAAGAGATGTATTCAGCCCATACGATTGTGAAAGCTTTTAATGGTGAAGAAGATTCTTTGCGTACTTTTAAAGAATATAATGATCAATTGTATACGAGTGCTTGGAAAAGTCAATTTTTATCTGGGTTGATGATGCCTTTGACAAATTTAATTGGTAACTTAGGCTATGTGGGCGTATGTATATTAGGTGGATATTTAACGATTCATGGAGAAATTGCCGTGGGGGATATTCAATCTTTTATTACCTATACAAGAAACTTTACTCAACCTATTTCGCAAATCTCGCAATCGATGAATATGCTTCAAAGTACAGCGGCGGCTGCAGAGCGTGTATTTGAATTCTTGGCAAGCGAAGAGGAGATTCAAGATGCGAAAAATCCA
The DNA here is from genome assembly GCF_958348295.1 of uncultured Holdemanella sp. Classification (NCBI taxonomy): domain Bacteria; kingdom Bacillati; phylum Bacillota; class Erysipelotrichia; order Erysipelotrichales; family Erysipelotrichaceae; genus Holdemanella; species uncultured Holdemanella sp. Next base: position 12,981 of record NZ_CATVYQ010000048.1, on the reverse strand, counting down.
GTTGTATTAAACGATGTACAAGGACAAGTTACTTTTGAAAATGTATGTTTTGGATATGATCCAAATAAGATTATCATCAATGATTTTTCAATGTATATCAAGCCTGGACAAACTACGGCTATTGTAGGTCCTACAGGAGCTGGAAAAACAACGATTGTCAAATTGTTGATGCGTTTCTATGAATTAAATTCAGGAAGTATTTATATTGATGGACACAATATTACAGAGTATACAAGAAGTAGCTTGCGTAATATGGTGGGTATGGTCTTACAGGATGCTTGGCTATTTGAGGGTAGTATTCTAGAAAATTTACGTTTTGGTAAGCCGGATGCAACGGATGAACAAGTGGTTGCTGCCGCAAAAGCAGCGCATGTCGATCACTTTATTCATACTTTAGATCATGGGTATGATACTGTATTAAATGAGTCTTCAAGCAATATTAGTCAAGGACAAAGACAATTATTAACGATTGCTCGTGCTTTCTTGGCAGATCCAAAAATCTTGATTTTAGATGAAGCTACAAGCAGTGTTGATACACGTACGGAAGTCTTGATTCAAAAGGGTATGGATGAACTGATGAAGGGACGTACAAGTTTTGTGATTGCGCACCGTCTATCTACGATTCGTGATGCGGATAATATTATTGTGATGGATCATGGAGATATTGTAGAAGTAGGAAGTCACAATGAATTGATGAAGCGTAATGGCTTCTATACGAAGTTATACAATGCGCAATTTGAAGAGGCTTAAGTATGCGAAAAATCGTAGTTGACTTGAATTTAATAAAAGATAATGAATTTCAGTTAATGTATGATTTATTTGGGTTGGATGTAGAAAATAAGTCGTATGAGGATTTTGAAAGAAGAATGCTTCAAATCCAAATTGAAACGATTGTCGAAGTAAAGAATAGGAAACAAAATCTTTCTGCTTGTTCGAAATGGATCTTTATTTTAGAGGATATTCAACAAAAAAGTGATAGTATTTATTGTATTTGGGGTGTGTAGCACCCCACATTTTGTGCTAAATCGCTTTCTTTTTGATTTGGATTCATATATAATAAAAATATGTTAAGGAGTGTGAAATTATGAAAGACATTACCGAAACAATGACATTTACTGCGGAAGAGATTCGTCGTGAGAATATCAAGATGATTCTTCGTGAAGTAAGTGATGCTTTGGAAGAACGTGGTTATAATTCAGAAAATCAGATTGCTGGTTACTTGATCAGTAATGATCCTGCGTACATTTCTTCTCACAAGAATGCTCGTAACTTGATCCAAAAGATTGAACGTTATGAAATCATTGAAGAATTAGTACGTGCATATTTGGATAAATAATGGATCGTATTATTGGTTTAGATCTTGGTTCGAAAACATGTGGTGTATCGATTTGTGATGCGTTGCATATCACTTGTCGTGCTTTAACTACAGTTCGTTTTGAATCGGATGATTATGATGCTTGTTTAGAAGAAGTTTTGAAGCTATTAAATGAAAATAAAGTCAAAGAAGTAGTTTTAGGCTTGCCAAAGCACATGAATGGAGATATAGGAATTCGTGGCGAAATATCTTGTGAATTTGCCAAGAAATTAGAGTCTTCAGGTATTAAAGTTCATCTATGGGATGAGCGACTTACAACGGTCGCAGCTGAAAAGATCTTGCTTCAGGGGGATGTTTCGCGTAAGAAACGTAAAAAAGTAATTGATCAGATGGCTGCCGTTCAAATTTTACAGAGTTTTTTGGACAGACAAAACGGGGGATTTTAATGTCCTCCTTTATTTTTGAAAGGAAGTAATGTATGTTAGATTCAAATAGTTTATATGTTTATGATGAAGATGGAAACGAAAAAAAGATGACAATTTTATTCACTTTTGATAGTGATGAAACAGGATGTCAATATGTTGTTTTCCAAGATCCAGATAATGATGAGGGTGAAGTATTCGCGAGTCGTTATGATGACAAGGGCCAATTGATCCCAATTGAAACAGATGCAGAATGGGAAATGGTTGAAGAAGTAATCAACACTTTTGTTGAGGATGAGGAAAATGCCGACTAGGCGAAAAATCAATTCTGTAAGAGTTGTTTTCGTAGTCGTTGTATGTATTTTAATTATCGCTGGTCTTGCGAGTGTTTTTGTAGTAAAAAAAGGCTTGTCAAGTACGGGCAACGGGGATAAAAATGTAGTATTTACCATTGAGAGTGGTCAAACAGTAGATACAGTTGCAGAAGATCTTGAAAAAGAAGGTTTGATTTCAAATGCGAAGGTTGTAGAGCTTTATGCGAAAATGAGTCACAACACAAATTTTGTGGCTGGAACCTTTGAATTAAATAATGGCATGAGTGTAAAGAATATTTTAGCGTATATTCAAGATAGCACAAAGCTAAAAAGAGATACGATTGTATTGAAAGTACCGGAAGGGAAATGGGCCAAGGAAATTGCGGCTGAAATATCAAGCATATATGATGGTAAGTATTCGGCAGAAGAAATTTTAAATCAATGGAATGATATTTCCTATATTCAAAAACTCGCTAAAGATTATTCTTTTATCAATGTGGATGATTTAAATAATTCAAATTATAAAGTAAAATTAGAAGGGTATTTATTCCCGGATACATATTATTTGGAGAAAGATGATTCCATTGATGACATTACGCGTATCTTATTAGATCGTTTTGATGTGATGTATAAAGAAAATAAGGAAGCATTTGAAAAGAGTGGCTATTCCGTACAACAAGTCATGAGCTTGGCTAGTGTTGTACAATTTGAAGCGAGTTCAAAAAAAGATATGGAAACAATTGCGGGTGTTTTCTACAATCGTTTAGAGCAAGGTATGAAATTACAGTCTAGTGTTACTGTTTGTTATGCTTTATATGATGATTTTAGTAATCCTCAAGATTGTGAAACCAATGCAGAAGTGGAATCTCCATACAATACGTATTTAAATGAGGGCTTACCAATTGGCCCTATCTTAAATCCTGGAGAAGAAGCCATCAAGGCTGTACTTTCTCCAAAACATACAGATTATCTGTTCTTTGCGGCGGATATCTATAATAAGGTTGATGGTAAAGTCCACTATTCTAAAACATATGAAGAACATTTACAGATTTGCAAAGAATTAGGATTAAATCTGTAACAATGTTTTGCATAATTTAAGGATTATGCTATAATTTTTGTTGCTAAATACAAGGAGTGATACCACATGGCAAATGAAAAATTTTACGTTACCCAAGAAGGTTATAATGATTTAGTCAATGAACATGAAAACCTAGTTCATAAAGTTCGTCAGGAAGTTATCGTTGAGTTGCAGGAAGCTCGTGCACAAGGTGACTTGTCTGAAAACGCCGACTATGATGCAGCCAGAGAACATCAGGCACAAGTTGAAGGTCGTATTCGTGAATTGGAGGCAATGATCAAAAATGCTGAAATCATTACCGAAGCGGATAGTGCGGAAAATACAAAGAAAAAGAATGTTGTTAAATTAGGTTCAACTGTAAAAATCTTAGATTTATCAGACAATCAAGAAGTAACATTCAATATTGTTGGTACAATTGAAGCAGATCCATTCAATGGTAAGCTTTCAAACACGACTCCACTTGCTGAAGCTATTATGGATAGCAAAGTGGGAGATGTTTGTACTGTAAAACGTGTTGAAGAACCTTATGATGTTAAAATTTTAGAAATTAAGTAAAAAAAACATCAAAAAATAACGTATAAGAGAAGGGTGATATTTATGAAGCGAACTCTTCTCTTTTTTTGTGCCATCATTTTCTTTGTCTTTACATGCTTTAACCGATATACGCCAATCGATCTTAAATTGGCTAAACCCACATTAATGGAAGTCGAAATCAAAGGCGCTATTTCGAATCCTGGTGTTTATACACTCAAACGTAATAGCTCTATTTCCACACTTATTAAGAGAAGTGGACCTTTATTAGAGAATGCAGATACTTCAAGAATTAGTTTTACTCATATTCTTCAAGATCAAGATGTGGTGGTTATTCCAGAAATTAAAGAAATCAAACTTATCTCTTTAAACAGTGCGACAAAAGAAGAACTTCAAACTCTTCCTGGCATTGGTCCAAGCATTGCTCAAAGAATTATTGATTATAGAGAATCCTCTACATTTCAAACTTTAGAACAAATTAAAGACGTAAAAGGGATTGGTGAAGCTTTATTCAATAAGATCCAGGATAAGATCTGCCTATGATGTTGATTGTAAGTCTTGGCTTTCTTGCCAATATCATTCTAAAAGAGCCTCTTTGTATCTTATGTTTTAGTTTTTGTTTTATATTGTATTTAAATGAGAGATTTCAACAAAAAAGAATACTTGTTTTCTTTGTCACATTATCCATATTATCCATGTTTCTAGTCAAGCCTTGTAAAGAAGCTGAAAAAGGAATCTATACCATAAAAGAAATCAAACAAAGTTATTATGTAGCTGAAAACAACGGAATGAAGGTACTTGTACAAAGTGATTTGAATTTAAATTTTAAAGATCAAATACAAGTAGATTCTTTAGAACCTATTCATACAGATGATAATTTTTCACTCTTTAGTTTTACAAAATATAATGCTTCTAAAAATATATTTTATAAAACAAAATCCATAAAGGTCATAAAGAAATCACATTCTTTAAAATCAAGATTGTATAATTTTTTATCGAATCGCAAGAATTCAAAGGTGCTATTGTCTTTATATTATGGTATTCATGATGACTCCATTGATGAAATATATACGATGCTAGGCTATGGATATATTAGTGCTTATTTTATTGTGCTAAATCTATTAAAAAGAAAATACGAAGATAAAAAGATACGAAAAGTATTGTTGGTTCTAAGTATACTTTTTGGCTATTTCTTTGTGTTTACTCTTTCATTAACACGATTTATTATTTATCAAATAGCGCGTTTTCTATTTACTTCAAAATCGAATCAAATTGGATTTACCATTCTTATCTTTTCCATTCTTTATCCTACGCAAGTCTTATCCATATCCTTTGTACTACCTGTACTTTTACAGCTTGTATCCTATTTTTGTATAGAATATAAGTGGATCGTACAAAAGCTAGTTTTAATTAGTATCTTGTTTATGTATTTTAAGAAAGTAAATCTAGTTTCATTATTATTCTTTAATTTATTTAGAAAATTTTATGGAATAATCTTTCTGTTGGGAATGTTCATTTCGGGTTTTAAATCATTTAAAATTCCAAACGTAACCATACACTATGCTCCACAATTCTTATTTATCATTATCTTTATAATCGTTTATATACAATGCCTAAAACATTTTAAATGGAAATATTTGTTGATTATTCTGATTCCATTTTTGGAAGTCTTTTGTAATCCATTTTTTCAGGTCTATACATTAAATATAGGTCAAGGCGATTGTAGTGTCATTGTAGAACCTTTTTATAAAAGTGTTGTGATGATTGATTGTGGTCAAAGCCTATATCGAGATAATGTAGAACGTATCATCATGCCTTTTTTAGAAAACAAGAATATTCATACCATTGATACATTGATACTAACGCATGATGATTTTGATCATAGTGGAGGTTATGAAAGCTTGAAGGATAGGATTGAAATTAAACAAGTGATCAAGGATTCAAAGGAAAAGGTGAATGTAAAGTATCCGTTTCATCTGCTTCTTTCTGAAAGAGAAGCTAAAGATGAAAATGATTCAAGTATTATTAGTTATTTCACTTATGATAAGTTAAGCTATCTTTTTATGGGCGATGCGAGTAAAGAAATTGAAAAACAATTGCTGGATAGCTATGATTTAAAAGCCGATGTAATCAAAGTAGGACATCATGGATCGAACACAAGTTCAGACTCTACTTTTCTAGATTCTTTAGATTGTAAGATTGCATTAATTAGTGCAGGCTATAAGAATAAGTATGATCATCCAAGTTTAGAAACGTTACAAACATTACAAAATTTATATATACATGCGTTTTGTACAAATAATAGTGGCAGTATTGCAATTTATTCTTTGCGTGACTTTGCTTTTATTGTCACAAACGATGGATTGTTTGGTATAATAAGGTCATGATTTATATTTTATATGGAAAAGACAAAAGCATGGTTTCAATGAAGTTAGAGGCCATTAAAAAAAAACATTCTATTCAAGAAAATGTAAATGTATATGATGCACAAACAGATGAGATTTCAAATGTCTTACAAGATCTAGATGCCTATTCGATCTTTGATGATGACAAGATGATCATTGTCAATAATTGCACTTTCTTATCGAGTAAGAATACGACAAATTATGAAGTAGATCCTTTCCTTTTAAGAAAAGATACAGAAATGATTTTAGTTCTAATTTGTCCAAATGATAAATTGGATACGAGAAAGAAAAAGGTTAAAGAAATCTGTAATTGTGCAACACTATATTCTTGTTTAGCTTTGGATGACAAGTCACAAAAATTTTATGTGCAAGATAAATTAAAAGAATTTGGCGTAAAGGTGGATTTTAAAACATTAGATTGGATGACATCAAGAATGGGATTGGATCCTATGTGTATTCAAAATGAAATCGAAAAGATTTCCATTTATTCAAAAAATCCAACGTTTGAAGATGTACAAAATTTACTTGTCGTAGAACCTATGAATAACATCTTTAAAATGGTGGATGCTTTCTTTAGTCAAAATGGAATCTTATTATTAGCTTACTATCGTAACTTTAGAAAACTGAATATAGAACCAGTAGCCATTGTTGCACTACTAGCTAGTCAAATTCGTTTTTTATTTCAAGTACGCGTATTAATGGATGAAGGCAAGGCACAAGCTACAATTGCTCAAGAACTAAAGGCCAATCCATATCGTGTAAAACTCAATATGCAGAAGGCTATGCGCTTTTCAAGCGAAACCTTACTTTATAACTTATCCCTACTTGCTGACTTTGATCAACAAATGAAAATGGGTAAGATCGATAAGGATGATGGCTTTGAATACTTCTGTCTAAACTTAATGATGAACAAGGGATAGCCTTGTTCATTTTTATTTTAGATGTTCATAGTGTCGATTAAGGTGATTTAATGAAAGACAAAAGTAACTTATTATGATTATTGAATTGAGCGTTAAGAATTGTTTTGTATTTTCATTGGATCCATCAAATAAGACAACGGCAATATATGGACCAAATAATGCGGATAAAACATGCTTGATCAAGTGTATTCAGGCAATGAAAGAGATATTATTGAATCAAAGAATTGAAATAAAATCGAATCTATTTTCAAATGACTCTGTTTGTGAGTTGGGTTTTACATTTGAATATGAGAAAAATATATTATCATTTTGTTTACTGTTTTGGACGTTAGGTGTGATATTTTTTTTGAGAATGCATTGATTGATTTTCGGGTAATTATTGGTATAATTCTATTGAAGGTAGCAATACCTTTAGATGTGGTAAGCATCTATAAAAGTTGTGGTCGGATGAGAGACGGTAAACGTTCATGTCTAATTATTGTCGACAACCGACAGAAAAACTTACCAGATTTGATTTTTTAGTAATACTTATGAAAAGGTGGAATACTCAATTAGTGAGACTCCACCTTTTGATATTTGACAAACAAAAAGGCCCTCCGAACAAGGAGAACCAATCTAAATGTATTTGGATTCTTTGATTCTAATTATGCGTGAATACAAATAGAGATTTTATTATTAAAATAAGTCGGAATGTGTACCTGTTCAAGAAAGCATTAATACGAGTATGTCTTCTTTGATTTCATATATGAGTAGCCAATCAGGTTCTATATGGCATTCACGTGTACCTTTAAAATTTCCACTTAAATCATGATCTCGATACTTGGCGTCTAGTTTACCGCCATTAGCTAAAATTTCAATAACTTCAAACATTTTATCAAGATTTTTGTTTTGCTTTTTTGCAAGTTTTAAATCTTTTTTAAAACGAGTTGTAAATTCTATGCTATATTTCATAAATATAATGCCGCTTTAAGCTCATCAATGCTGGAATATTTTGGTGTTGTCGGATCAGACATCATTTTTTTTCCTTCTTCAATGGCTTCAATTGTGGTTTTGTTGGGTATATCTAACTTTAACTCGAACGGTATACCATGTTCTCTAATGGTGGTTCTTAAAAACATATTAACTGCAGTTGTCATGTTTAAACCAAGTTCGTTAAAAATTTCTTCAGCTTGATTTTTAATAGATTTATCTATTCTAATATTTAAGTTTGTTGTAGACATATAACATACCTCCATCTAAATAAATTATACTCATAAAAATGTACAATGTCTACACATTGTCATTATAAATATTCTTTTAATATGAATGTATACAATATTAAATTTTGATTGGAAATAAAAAGGTGGTAATAAAAAAGAAGTCATATGACTTCTTAATCCTTCATTACGCGATTTCGTTAATAGCTTTTGCTAAACGTGCTTTTTGACGGCTAGCGTAGTTTTTGTGGTGAATACCTTTAGCTACGGCTTTGTCTAATTTAGAACAGCAGTCGTTGTAAGCTGCTACAGCAGCTTCTTTATCTTTAGCATCAACAGCTGCTAATACAACTTTAATACTTGATTTCAATGCTGATTTTTTAGATACGACTAATTTGTGAGCCTTGTTATTTGTTTTAACACGTTTCTTTTGAGATTTAATCTGTGGCATGAAGTGCACCTCCTGACATAAATTTGCAAATGGATTATAGCAAATTTCTAGATTTAATGCAACACAACTTCAAAAAAATACGCTATAATACTCTAGTATTGGAGTGATATATATGGAAAATAGACGCATTATTTTTATGGGAACACCCAAAATTGCTAGTGTCGTATTAAAAACAATGTTAGAAAATGATATACATGTTGGCTTAGTGGTAACGCAGCCGGATAAGAAAAAGGGTAGAAAACAACAAGTTGTTTATTCTGAAGTGAAAGAAGTAGCTTTAGAATATGATATTCCTGTATTTCAGCCTGTGAAGATTAAATTGGATTATCAAGAAATTGTTGATTTTGCTCCCGATTTAATTGTAACTTGTGCTTATGGACAAATTGTACCTAAAGAAGTATTGGACTTACCTCAATATGGTTGTGTCAATCTTCATGGATCTTTACTTCCTAAGTATAGAGGGGGAGCGCCTATTCAAAGAGCTATTTGGAATGGCGATAAAGTCAGTGGTATGTCATTGATGAAGATGGCACCTAAAATGGATGCAGGGCCAGTTCTTGCACAAAAAGAAATTGAAATTTTACCGAGTGATAACTCAACATCTTTATTTGATAAGATGGGTATTTGTGCTGGAGAATTATTACTAGATCACTTTGAAGAAATTTGTTCAGGTAAGGCAGTATATGTAGAGCAGGATGAAAGCAAGGTTATCTTCTCACCAGTTTTATCGAAAGAAGAAGAGCATATTGATTTAAATCAGGATGATGAACATATATTAAATCAGATTCGTGCTTTTTCAGATGCACCAGGAGCTTATGTATTCTTAAAAGGAAAGAAATTTAAAATCTTAAAGGCAAGTTATTTAAATGAACAAAATGAGTTTGGACTTCTTATTAAGATTGGCAAGAACAAACTTGGTATTGGGTTACATTCAGGTACGCTTGTGATTGAAACTTGTCAAATGGAAGGAAAGCCAGTCATGGATTGTACAAGTTTCTTTAATGGACAAGGACGAAACTTAGTAGGAAATATTGTAGAGTAGGGGGAAGTATATGGATCAAAAGAATATTCGTAATTTTTGTATCATTGCACATATTGACCATGGAAAAAGTACGTTAGCCGATCGTATCTTAGAACTTACGGATACGGTTGAAAAACGTGAAATGAAAGATCAGATTCTAGATTCAATGGATCTAGAAAGAGAGCGTGGAATTACAATTAAATTAAATGCCGTACAACTTGTATATCATGCCAAAGATGGACAAGACTACTTGTTCCATCTTATTGATACACCAGGCCATGTCGACTTTACATATGAAGTGTCTCGTTCTTTAGCTGCATGTGATGGAGCCATTCTAGTCGTCGATGCAGCACAGGGTGTTCAGGCACAGACTTTGGCAAATGTATACTTAGCCATCGAAAATGATTTGGAAATCTTACCTGTATTAAATAAGGTGGATCTTCCTAGTGCACAACCAGAAGTGGTTAAAAAAGAAATTGAAGACTTAATTGGTTTGGATTGTAGCGAGGCGGTAGAAATTAGTGCAAAATCCGGATTAAATGTCGATAAGGTACTTGAAGAAATCGTACATAAACTTCCAAGTCCAAAAGGTGATAAAGATGCGCCTACACAAGCTTTAGTCTTTGACTCTTTCTATGATTCATATCGTGGAATCATTGCCTTTGTATCTGTAAAGAATGGAACAATCAAACCTAAAGATAAGATTCGCTTTATGGCTACAGGTGCAGAATATGAAGTTACAGAAGTCGGGGTTCGTACTCCAAAAGAAGTGGTAGAAGACCAATTAAATTGTGGTGATGTAGGATGGGTAAGTGCAGCCATTAAAAATATCGAAGATGTTCGTGTTGGTGATACGATTACAGTGGCATCTAATCCTGCAAGTGAACCATTATCTGGATATCGTGAAATGCATCCAATGGTATATTGTGGGTTATATCCAGTGGATAATGCGCGTTATGATGATTTAAAGGAAGCTTTATCCAAATTAAAATTAAATGATGCAGCTTTACATTTTGAACCAGAAACTTCGCAAGCCTTAGGATTTGGATTCCGTTGTGGATTCTTAGGCTTATTACATATGGATGTTGTCGAAGAGCGTTTAGAGCGTGAATACAATCTAAGTCTTATCGCAACAAGTCCTTCGGTAATTTATCATGTTTATAAAACGGATGGTACAATGGAAGAAATCGATAACCCATCGGCTTTACCTGAACCTCAAAAAGTGGATCATATTGAAGAACCATATGTTAAGTGTGACATTATGGTGCCAAAAGAATATGTGGGTCCTATGATGGATCTTTGTCAGAAAAAACGTGGAGAATATGTAGATCTTCAAGTGTTAGATGATGTTCGTATGATGATGGTTTATCAAATGCCATTGAGTGAAATTATTTATGATTTCTTTGATAAGATGAAATCTTGTACAAAAGGATATGCAAGCTTTGACTATGAATTTAGTGGATATCGTACAAGTTCATTGGTGAAGATGGATATCTTACTAAATGGACAGATTGTCGATGCTTTATCAACAATTGTCTTTAGAGATTTTGCGTACAATCGTGGTAATGCGATGGCCATTAAATTAAAAGATTTGATTCCAAAACAACAATTTGAAATTCCAGTGCAGGCAGCCATTGGTGGTAAGATCATTGCGCGCACAAATATTAAGGCATTGCGTAAAAATGTTTTGGCAAAATGTTATGGTGGAGATATTTCGCGTAAAAAGAAATTGTTGGAGAAACAAAAAGAAGGAAAGAAACGTATGAAGATGGTTGGATCTGTAGAGATTCCTCAAGAAGCCTTCATGGCCGTTTTAAGTATGGATGACGACTAATGGTACCTTCATGTTATGTACATATTCCATTTTGTGATTCCATATGTGCGTATTGCGACTTTGTTCGTATTCAAAAAAATGAACAATTTTTTTCAAATTGGAAAGAAAAGTTAATACAAGAAATTCAAGGGTATAAGATTACAAATCTTCATACTCTTTATTTTGGTGGGGGAACCCCAAGTTTATTAAGTATTTCTGACTTTGCTTCGATACGAAATTGTTTTCCTAAAGATATTGATGAATTCACGGTAGAATGCAATCCTGAATCTTTAGATGAAGATAAATTAAAATCTTATGTTGACTCAGGTGTTAATCGTATTAGTTTGGGTGTACAAAGCTTTAATGATGATCTATTAAAAGTTTGTCATAGAAAACATACAGCTAGTCAGGCAATCTCTGTTATTGAAAATATCAAGAAAAGTGCAATATCGACTTTTTCGATTGATTTGATTTTTGGACTTCCAAATCAAACAATGGAAGATGTGAAAAAAGATATTTCCACATTTTTAAGTTTAGATATACCACACTTATCTATTTATTCTTTGCAGATTGAAGAAAATTCTGTGTTTGGAAAGACAGGGGTAGAACCTTGTGATAGTGATCTAGAAGCCGATATGTTTGAATATATTACAAAAACTTTAGAAGCAGCTGGCTACATTCATTATGAAATATCAAGTTTTTGTAAGCCTGGTCATTATTCCAAGCACAATCTAGCTTATTGGCAAGATAAAGACTTCTATGGTTTTGGATGTGGTGCAAGTGGAAGAATTAATGGAATTCGATATGATAATACATCAAGCTTAAAGAAGTATTGTTCTTTGGGTCCTTGTCCTTCCTATATCAATGAAACATTATCTGAACGAGCTATGGATGCGATCATGATGGCTTTGCGTACAAAGTTTGGATTGAATATGGAAGAATGGAATTTGAAATATCAGAATGATTTTAAAGTACACTACGCAAGTGTATTGGATAAGTATCGTGCGTATTTTTGTTTTGATGGGGAATGTATCTTTTTAAATGATGCAGGACTTGAAATATTAAATACGATTCTAGTTGATTTTATGTTGATTGAATGATATAGTTTAATAGCTTTTGTACTGAGAGTTTGGAAACTTCCAACCTTTCGCTCGGTAGAGAAGGACTAATATAAAATGGAGGAAGAAAAATGTTATTAAAATCTGAAAAACAAGCAATTATGCAAGAGTATGCAGTACACGAAGGTGACACAGGTTCTCCTGAAGTTCAAATCGCTGTATTGACAGAAGAAATCAACCGTTTAACTGAACACTTCAAAGAACACAAACACGATTTCCATTCACAACGTGGATTGATGAAAAAAGTAGGACGTCGTAAAAAATTGTTAGCTTACTTGAAGGGTAAAGATTTAGATCGTTACAAAGCATTGATCGCTAAATTAGGTTTAAGAAAGTAATCGAAACAGTAGTTACGCATGAAAAATAAAATGGCTTAAATAAACAAAATCGGAAACTC
>NZ_CATVYQ010000047.1:0-17411 GCF_958348295.1 uncultured Holdemanella sp. | reverse complement strand
ATTAACTTCCTGGGCAGGTTTAACTCCATCAAGTAACCAGTCAGCAGGAAAGAAACGTGCTTTTATTGCGATTGCCAGAAAAATACTTGTAGCAGCATATCATATGCTTCTTACAGGAGAAATTTGGAATCCTGCAGACTTAGCAGAAGTTGAAACACCAGTTGAACAAAGAATTAAATACGTAAAGAACAACTTAAAATCAGATATTAAACAACTACTAGATATTGGACTTACAGTTGAAGAATTAACACTTATGATCCAACAAAATGCCAATATTATAGCAACACAATAATCTTTATATTTGGGGAAAGGGCTTTGCGCCCTTTTGTCCTTCTAACTTCTTCTTTTTATAAATTATATTTTCAGATTATCACCAATAAAATCGTAACACAATTCGTTTAATTGTCAATTTTGTAGCGTTTTCTGGGATGTTCGAAGCTTGATAATTAAGATATTCATTAATATTAGGGACAATGCTCCACATGTGTCGATACAAACATCTTTTATTTGTGGACTTCTTCCAGAAACAAAAGATTGATGCCATTCATCACTGCAAGCATAAAGTACACATGTAATCAAAGCACAAAGCGCATAATGTTTGATACCGTAATTTTTATACATGTAAAATGTATTGAATCCTAATAAGGCGTAAATTGTAAAATGAGCCAATTTGCGAATAAAATACATTGAAAAAGGCATAAATTGTAAAAAATATGCACTGGTTTGTGTGGATAGTTCTGCATTTTGGTTAGAAAAATAAAAAATTAGAGACATATTACAGAATGTGAGGATCGTAAATATATATTTTTTCAATGTTTATTCTCCTTTTGTTGAATAAATAAAGCATAATCAGCTTTTTTATAGTCTGGTTCTTTAAAGTAGTTGTGAACATAAATAAAATGGTAATCGAATACATTTGCCATATCAAAATCATCTAAAATAATATAACTTGTGATTTTATGCTCATTTATAAATTCTTGAATAGCTTTTGTGCGTGGAGAAATTAAAGGGGTAGATGCCTTTATGTATTTTCCTAAGTCAAAAATATCAAACAGAGTTTGTAACTGATCAAGGGAATATATAATTCTCCAGGAGCTTGTGATAATGATTTGAGCATCATATTTATTGATAAGTTTTTTTAGATAATCAATACTTTCTTTTGAGAAACATGAATAAACTTGATTGACTAAATATACATTTAATGTAGCAATCTTTGGATGATTTAATTTTTTTGATAAAGTATCTGGTAAGTTGTAATCAAGTCGATAATTATGTTTTTTACGATTTGGATTGATGACACCATCAATATCTAAAAATATACAAGGTTTCATAAGTAATCCTCCTTTTAATATGATAGTCAAAATTGTACTCAAGTTCAAATGTTGATATAATTTAAAAAAGGATGTGAGATTATGGAAAATAAAATTGTTCTTGTGACTGGGATGTCAGGTGCAGGTAAATCAAGTGCTATGAATGCCCTTGAAGATTTAGGCTATTATTGTATGGATAATTTTCCTAAGGAATTATTAGATAATTTAGAAGATTTACTTAGAAAAGATGAGACACATTATAAGTGTGTAGCATTAAGTGTGAGTGCTATTGATTATCAGGCTTTTGTCAGTTATTTTGAAAATATAAATAGAGAACTACAAATTTTGTTTTTGGATTGTAGTGATGAAGAGTTGTTGTTAAGATATCGATTTACAAGAAGACAACATCCAATGATTGTAAATCATTTGGCCACAACACTGGAAGACGCGATTGAAGTAGAGAGAGATTTCTTAGATCATTTGCAGGAAAATTCTCAAAATACAATTCATATTGATACAACGAAACTAAGCACATCTGCTTTGGCTAGTCGTGTGCTGCATCGATTTAAAAGTGCTAAAAAAAGTGTTTTTACTGTAACTTTTCAATCGTTTGGGTTTAAGCATGGCGTACCATTAGATGGGGATATGGTTATTGATGTTCGCTTCTTGCCTAATCCATTTTATGATCCTTTATTAAGAGATAAAACAGGAAATCAAAAAGAAGTTTATGATTATGTCATGGATAAACCGGAAACGCAAGATTTTATTATTCGTCTAAAGAATTATTGTGATTTTGTATTTGATCAATATGAAAAACAAAATAAATCACATATGATTGTTGCGATAGGCTGTACTGGTGGTCAGCATCGTTCTGTTTCTATTTGCAACTGGCTTTATGATACATATAAAGATAAATTTCGTTGTTTTAAATCACATCGTGATATTGGAGTGGATGAAGAATGAAAAGAGTAGTTGTGATTGGTGGCGGCACTGGCTTGTCAAGCATGCTAAAAGGGATGAAACGATTGGAAAATGTTGAGTTAACTGCTATTGTTACGGTTGCCGATGATGGAGGAAGTACTGGGCGAATCCGTGATATTTACAATGTGCCTGCCGTAGGAGATATACGCCATGTTTTGTGTGCGATGGCTGATGAAGAAGATGAAGGATTCTTTTCGGATTTATTAAACTATCGTTTTGAAGGTAGTAAAGATATTGGTGGACATAATCTTGGCAATTTGATTTTCTTGGCGATGATCAACACGACGGGCTCTTTTATGGGAGCTATAGAATCGATTTCAAGAGTATTAAATGTAAAAGGAAATATTTTACCTAGTACACTTGATGTGGTTACGTTGTATGCCATGATGAAAGATGGTACTTTGGTTCGTGGTGAAAAAAATATTCCGACTGTTTACAATAGTATTGATCATGTTTTTTATAAAAATTGTGTTCACGCATATAAACCGGCGATAGAAGCAATTAAAAATGCAGATTTAATAATATATGGTATAGGTTCTTTATATACTTCGATTATGCCTAACTTGATTATTTCAGATATATCGAAGGCGATTGAGAAGAATCCTTGTAAAAAAATATATTTTTGTAATGCCATGTCTCAACCTGGAGAAACAGATGGTTATACTGTACAAGATCATATTCATGCAATTGAAAAGCATTCTTTTAAACATCCGGTAGATTTGGTTGTTGTGAATCGATCAAATCTACCAAAGAAAGTATTGGATATGTATGCTTTGCAAAAGAGTTATCCAATTTGTATTGGAAAAGAAGCGACAGACTATGCTATTATACAAAGAGATTTGTTGGCCTTGGATGAAAAAGGGCGTATTCGTCATGATCCAATGGCAGTTAAACAAGTCGTTGAAGAGTTGATCAAGGGGGTATAGACTTGTCCTTTACTAGCGAAGTATATTTCTTGTAAAGGATACAAACTGACATATATCCGTTACGTGCTTATACAGGCTTTATATACAGTGAAAATATATGATACATACTGTCATAGACTGATATAAACCTATTTAATTGAGTAACAAATTGAGTTACAAATTTTAAATGAGTAACAAGAAAGTAACAAAAATAAGCACGAAACAATGGAGGATATAATCATGTTACAAGAAACAAAAGCAACCCAACAAAACAATAAAGAATATTATGTACGTATGATTGATGAAATGCTATCTCATATGGATGATATAAAAGTAATTCAACGAGTATTCTACTTTGTACAAAGATTATGGATTCACTCATAAAATGAATTAAGATACAAAAAAGGCAACAGTTCAATAGTTGCCTTTTATTATGCGTTCACGTTCCTCAAGAAGAGAAGCGATTTTTCTACAAAACAATTCCTGTTTTATATAATCTTGATTGAGATTGCATTTATTTAATTTTAATAGCAAAGCTTCTATTTCTTTGTCTATGTTGAATATGCGTTCTTGAGGTGTACGAGCCCACATATTTTATAAAGTGAAATTTGCTTTTTGTTTAATTAAATACATTAGGCTAGAATCTTCACGTTCAGTTAATAAATCTAAATCATAGGCTAGATTTCCACGCCATGCCTCATATGATTTACTTAAGATAATCGATTCATTGCTTGATGATTCATTGCTTAAATTTTTAATTTGAGCGTTTAAATCAATGATGTGTTTATATGTATCAATCAGCTCCTGTTTTAAGGGCTTTAGAATGGCTTTTCGTTGTGTTTCATATTCATGCTCCCAATTATTCAACTCAGTGTAGTTTTCACGCTCTAGGCACTTATTAAGGGCGTTATATGCTTTTGCTTTCTTAGTGCCTAACTCATTTAATAAATCTTGATACACTTTTAGTTTCGGCGTGTTTTCTGTCACAATTTCATATGTTTTTGATTCTTTAGCATTTTCAATGACTTCTTTAAGTGAATCAATTTTACTTGTTAGTGATTCTACTTGTTTTGAAAGGTCATTGTATTCAATGACTGAAGGGTTATTTTTAAGAATCTCATTCATTTTACCCTCCATAGTCGTATTTAATGTTTTTAATTGTGTTTGAATATCATTCATTTTCATCATCCTCCTTTTATTCAAAATCTTTTAAATCTCTTTCTTTTGCCACGTTTGTAATCATATCTTTATTGATTGCATTTACTTCTGAAGCATTGAATTTAACCTCTGTACGCTCATTTTGTCCTAAGTATTGTTTTCCTAGCCATATAAGCATTGTAGGATTTCCTTTCATTGCTAGTTCAAATTGAGCTCTTCTCAATGAAGTTTTAAACAATATATTTTTTTGAGTGAAGTACTCGGAGAAATTGACTCCATAGGTACGTTGTACCCATTTAGACATTGTTTTGTCACTAGTATTAAAATAACGACAAATCTCTTCTTGAGTGAATCCGAATTCTCCTGTAAGTCTTTCAAATTGCTCTTTATCAAATTGTTTTAAAGGTCTAGCTATTATTACACCTCCTTTCTAAATGTGTATACTTCATTATTTCTCATTAAGATATTGCCTGTTGTCCAATTAATTGAACCTGTATCAATGCAATGGGATAAATCAATATCTTTGTTATATGCAAAGCCTTTTGCGTAGATACATGATTCATCATTATCAATTACAGATTCATCATCTAAAACTAAGGCAAAATATGCCATTTCTTTTTGTGATTCTTCATCTAATAGGTATGGAAGGTTTTGCATTTGATAATAGGTTTTGCAATCATTGATTGATTCACATAATGATACATAACCTAATCTGTTTGTTTTGATTTTTCCATCTTTTAAAATTTGTTCAGCGTTTTGTATTGATGTTCCATGATAATATGTTTTTTTCATTTCCTTATTCCTCCTAGAAACATTTAAAGTTTCTCTTCTCTTTGGAATCTCTTCTCTTCAAATTCACACTCTATTCTATTCTTATTTCTAGTCTATTCTATTCAGTTCTATTCTATTCGGCTACAAACGTTAAGAATTGTTGGGGTTTGTATCGATCGATTGCGTTCGCTTTCTTGCATTTTCTGAGTTTTGTTCGCATTTCTTTGCCCATTTAAGATAATCTCTATCAATTTGTCCCTTTAAAAACTGAAATACAAAATTTATGTTAGGGTCTGATGGTGGGGCTATTTCAATGCCATCATATAGACTTTTTCCATAAATAAGAATGTATTTTGCAAGCTTTCCTATTTGTTCGTCTGACATTAATTCAAACGAGTTAAGCCAATCAAAATAACACAACATTGAAATGCGTGCGTTTTTAGGCTTGGGAGCGTCAACCATTGTTTACGCTCCTATTTAATGCTTTCTTTACTTTAGATTCTTTAGAAAGCATATTTAAAGCCATTGTATGCAAATGATTCACGCTTGACTTTATTTCGTCTTTATTAGTTGTGATTTTATACCCTTTATTGCTATGGGCTATATACATATCAGTTTCACCATCACAAAATGATTGATTTTTGACCTCAATATATTTATTCCATGCTCTTCTAGGGTAGGTGATTGCATATTCATTAAATATACGCTCTTTTAGATTGGCGTAAGTAATCCAATCCTTAAGGTTTTCTTTAATGAATTCATTAAAATCTCCTTTTTCAATAGGAGGAGTGAGAAATGTGTTCCGTAAATGTTTCTCATTCATTATTTTCTCCCCCTTTGCTCAACGATTTTTTTAGATTCTAAGGCTCTTAGTCGATTACATACATTTAAACCTTCATAATCATGTTGGAACTTTAAAAGCATACCTTGAGAAAACATATAAGCCTTTCCTATTTTAGTAGGCTTCAAAACTCCCACATCACATAACATAGATACGTTATCAATGTGTACATTAAGACAAGTTGCCACCTCTTCACGAGTAAGCATTTTAAGATTTTGTAGTATTCAAATCACGCTCCTTTACAATTTCAATAATAATGTTTTGAATCTTTTCTTTCTTTTCTTGTGTTAACTCCTTGCGAAGCATTCTTGAAAAGTAACTATCCGTTATCCCTAATCGTTCAGCAATTTGCCATAGTTTAACGCCGTGCGTTAATGCCATATTTCTGATGTCATTGTTTTTCATGCCTTTACCTCCTTTCTAAAATATGTTGTTAAAAGAATATTGTTGTTGTATACTGAATGTGTTAAACAACGACATTTGTTTTAACACAAATAATTTAACATTTAAGTTTAATAAATTCAATGTACTTAACACATATGAATAAAAAGCGTTAAAAGAATATGATTATTTAACAAGTATGATAAGGAGAAACTATGAGTGTATTGAATAAAGAAAAAATTGAAAAAGAAATAGAAAGGCTAGGTTTAACAAAAGGAGAGGTAGCCGATAAAATGAATATGAGTATTCAGTCATTTAGTAGAATGATAAGTGGAAACACTTTAAATCCACGTTTAGATAATGCGATAGGGTTGTCAAGGATTCTAGGGGTTTCATTGGATTATCTTACAGATTTAACGAATGAAAGAGACGTGGACGTTCAAATAAAGGATATTTCTGCAAAATTGGGATTATCATTAAATTCTATATATAATCTTATGTGGATGAATCAAAACATGGAATGTCATGTAGCTCCTTTAGATGAATTGATTTCATCTACTACGATTTACCAAATAAATGATTCACTTAAAAATCTTTATGAAGCAAATTCACTTAGTGAATATGGAGATTATGACATACAATATGATTTAAAAGGACAATCTAAACATAAGCAAATAGCACAATATAACATTACTGATATTTATATTTATGAATTGATGAATTGGATTCGTCTTTCATTAGATTACAGTGATTCAAAAAAAATAGGAATTGAAAGAACTATAGAATATTTAGAAAATTCGGATGATGAAAGTATCTTTAAAGAAGACATTCCAGAGTTAAAAGAAAAGTTTGATAATTTTGAATATTTCAAAAATTGTCAAACAAAAGGGAATAGGATTGTATGTGAAAAGAATTAAGGTAATAAAAAAGCCCTGTACGGCAATACAGGACTTGAGCGAGAAACATTTACGGAACACATTTCTCGCTCCTATTATATCAAATTGACAGTATGTATCAAACAAAATAGGAGGATAAAAGAATATGTTTGTTAGAAAGAGGACTTCTAAGAAGGCTAAAAAAGGATATACATGGACAGTGTATATTGATTATGAGGATTCATATGGAGTTAAGCAACGCTACACAAAAGGAGGATTTCAAGAAAAGTCTGAAGCATTGAATCATGGAATTGAAAAGCAACAGGAATTAAAACAGGGAATTGAAATTAAATTAAAGGATAAAACATTCAGTGAAGTGTATCTCGAGTATATGGATGTAGAGGGTAAATTCAAATACACCCATAACACTATGATTACGTATGATAGTATATACGTAAACCATATTAAAGATGGAATCGGCAACGCAAAAATGCGTAACTTGTCTTATAAGGCTCTTCAAGAGTATTTCAATGGTATTTGTGATGAGGGTATGGGAACTACAACAGGAATTAAAAGAATCTTTTGCGTTACGTTTAAATACGCTCTAAGAGTGGGATATATCAATAGCAATCCTATGTTGATGGTAACTGTTAGGGGTAAAGAGAATAAGCGTAAGCAAGACGATATTATTACGTTTGAACAATTAGAAGAAATGGTGAAAATCTTGTGTACTGTTGATGAAAAGAAACGCAACTATGTACCATTCACACATTATTCATTTTGTATCTTTTTGTATCTGTCTTATTTCCTTGGAACACGTAAAGCCGAAACTCTAGCTATCACAAAACAGGATGTTGATTTTGAAAACAATACAATTTCAATTAATAAACAACTTGTATACCATGGATTCAAAAAAGAAGAGTATTATTGTACGGATAAAATGAAAACAAAATCTAGTCGTGCAATTTTACCAATGTGTGATAAACTTAAAGAGATTCTTCAGAAATGGTATAAAAAGAATCCTTATGATTTACTTTGTTGTGATGAGTATGGCGATTATATAGTACCTACTGATTGTTGTAGGCTATGCAAAGAAAGTGCCAAAAAGATAGGGATTGATTTTCACCCACATTCTTTAAGACATACATATATTTCTAATTTGGTATTGAGTGGGGTAGATGTAAAAACAGTGTCCGAACTTGCTAGACATTCAAATACAAGTACTACACTAGACATTTACGCTCAAACCACATTTGAAAAGAAACAAGAAGCAATAAATTGCACTTTCACGCCTATTTAGACACAAAAAGTAACAAAAAAGTAACAAATTTAAAGAATGATATATTAAATTAATTGATTTAATTAAATAAATGCTATATATAAAGCTAAAATAAGCTACTTCAAGTTAAGGGGGTATAGACTTGTCCTTTACTAGCGAAATCAAAAAAGAAATTTGTAAAGAAGAAATCGATGCTCAAATGATGAAGGCACAATTATGTGCCCTTTTTCAAATGCGAGCAAGTTTACATATGAACTGGCAAGGGATGTATTTATCTTTTCAGACAGAAAATGCAACGATAGCAAAGCATGTATTTCAAATTATGAAAACATTGTATGATGTTGATCCGCGGCTTTCAGTGTTGAAGAAAATGCAATTAAAGAAAAATAACATATATCGTATACAAGTGTTTGATAAGGCTCAAGAGATTTTAGAAGATCTTCAAATTCTTACTGATTCAGGGTTAAGATACACTCCAAGTGTGAAGATGGTGCGTTCAGAAAAGATGGCTAGAGCTTATCTTCAAGGATGTTTTTTAGCAAGTGGTAGTATTAATTCACCAAAATCAAGTAATTATCATTTGGAGATGTCGAGTCAAGAAAAAGATTTGGCATTAAGCGTTCAAAAATTGATGCAACGTTTTTATTTACCGGCCAAAGTTATTGAAAGAAAAAGCGTTTATGTAGTATACATAAAGGCAGGGGATAAAATAGCTGATTTTTTACGCTTGTGTAATGCTTCAAATGCGTTGTTTGAATTTGAAGATTCTAGAATTCAAAGAGATTTCTATAATCAAATTACTCGTTTAGATAATTGTGAAGTAGCCAATGAAGTAAAGAGTTTAAAAGCTGCAAAATCACAATTAGAAGCTATTGAGTTTTTAGAAAGTCATTCGAAAAAGATGGTTATTCCGGAAAAAATCATGCATGCTATGCAAATTCGTAAAATGTATCCAGAGGCCAATTTAAATGAATTGTGTATTGAGTGCAAAAAAGAATTTGGAGAAGACATTTCAAAGTCAGGTATGAAACATCGATTGGCTAAGGTAAAGCAGATGGCAAAAGATCTCAAGGAGGAATTGAATGCTTAAAAAAATAGGAATTTTATGTTTATCTTTCTTATTGTGTGCATGCTCATCGGGTATTCAATTAAAAAAACAAATGTTTACGATTGAACTTGGAAAAGATATTTATGCCAATCCAACTTTATACTTAAAAAATCCACCACACTCAAGTAGAGTGAAGGTGATTTCGAAAAGTATTGGTATTGATAAGAAAAATAATCGTTTTATGACTTCGGGTATGGATTATTTAGTGGTTGGAGAATATGATTTTGCGATTCAAGACAGAAATAAAGAGTATCCATTTGTGATAAAAGTAAAAGACACTAAAGCACCTGTTTGCGCTAGTGAAGTAAGCCAAATTACAATAGGTGTAGGTCAAAATATTGATTGGAATTCATATTTTCACGCGACTGATTTATCGGGTGTTACTTTTGAGGCTAATGTAGATACATCATCTGCATCTACACAGGATGTACAAGTAAAAATTAGTGATCGATTCGGAAATTCTGTGACAAAAAATGTAAGTGTGGTCGTACAATAATGAAAAAGGCAGATAAGATATTAATTGTATGTATTATGGTTGTATCGCTTTTTCTTTGTATTCCTTTGTTTTTTACAAAAAATACAAATACATATGCGAGTGTATATGTGAAAGAAAAACAAGTTTTGCGAATAGATTTATCAAAAGACCATTCTTATGTAGTAAATGGAAAACTTGGTAAAGTACATATTGAAGTAAAGCAGAAGAAAGTTCGCGTAAGTCAGGAAAATAGTCCGCACCATTATTGTTCAAAACAAGGGTTTGTATCTGATACAAATGTTCCTATAGTATGTTTGCCAAATGAAACGGTTGTCAAAATTGAAGCAGAAGCAAGTCAGGATACGGTGATACAATGAATGTAAAAAAAAGTGTAGTTTTAGCTTTTCTTGTGGCAGTAGGTATTCTGTTGCAGCTATTAGAAAGCTTTGTAGGCATATTTATGATTGTTCCGGGTTATAAGATTGGTTTAGCAAACATTGCGGGATTATTTGCACTGTATATGTATGATGAAAAATCGCTGGCTTATGTTTCTTTGCTTCGCATTTTTTTATCTAGCTTAATGCAAGGAACTTTGTTTTCTGTTTCATTCTGGTTGTCGTTAAATGGAGGAATCTTGGCTTGTATTGCGATGATAATTGCTTGTCGAAGTAAGGCTTTTTCAATCTATGGTGTGAGTATATTAGGAGCAAGTTTTCACAATATAGGGCAGGTAATTGCGATTACCTGGATTTACCAGCAATATTTTATGCAACTCTTTTTGCCGATTCTTTTGGCATTGTCTATAGTGAGTGGTATATTAATAGCTGTAGTATGTAAAAAGGTGTTAAATCGTTTAAATGGAGGTATTTATGGGAAATTATAGTTATACACCAAAAGGTGTTTGTAGTCGACAATTTAATTTTGAAATTGAGAATGGTATCATTCAAAACTTTGAAGCTGTTGGCGGATGCAATGGAAATTTGAAAGGAATTGGTTGCTTATTAAAGGGTAGAAGTGTAGATGAAGTTATTAATGCATTGACAGGTGTAACTTGTGGAAATAAACCAACATCTTGTCCTGATCAAATTGCGTGTGCATTAAAGGCATATCGTGGCTGATCATTTTCTAGGGGCTTTAAAAGAAATTGAGAGGCGTGCTCAAAATAATATTCTTATATTTTCAGATGTTTTAAGTGAACGTTTAGATGTTATCGCAAAGAATATGGTGCTAAAACCTGTTTCAGATAATGATTATTTAAAATTGCTTGAATTGTATTATAAAAAGTTTTCTAAAGAAGAAAATAAACAAGGAATGTTATTTTGTCTTTTAAGAATGCAACAAATTGCATATTTAAAAGGGCATAGAGAAAAACAGAACGAGATAATAAATCTTGAATATAGTGAAGGCTATGATTCTGTAACAGAAGCTTTTTTAACAAGGAAAAGAGATTACTATAAAAACACATTAAAAAATATATTTCAAAGATTTATCTTGATGGATACGATTGCATATGTTTTACTGCTTGTTTTGTTTGTTATTGTATTTCATATTTCTTTTAAAATTTCGTTTATTTTGCTAATGATTTCTTGGACTATTGCTCTATTTTTTATAAAGAAAAAGGCTGTTCCTTATTTTTATGATACGCGTATTCAAGCTCTTTCGAAATACGTGGATTCCATTTTATTACAAATAGATCAAGGAATATTTTATAAAGTCGAGTAATCGACTTTTTTCACAAGTTCATTCTACAGACTTGTAAAATATTTCACAAATATGTTATTATTATGTTATGGGGTGATAAAATGCAAAATAGAAATGTGCCCAAAGCTACTTTACAAAGATATCCAGTATATTTAAAAGCTTTACGTAAGCTACAAAAAAACGGCGTAGAAAGAATTATGTCTAAAGAATTATCGAGTTTTGTTGATATTGAACCAACAACAATTCGACGTGATTTTTCGTTTTTAGGAAATCTTGGAAAACAAGGCTATGGATATGATGTAGATAAGTTGATCGATATTTTTAATAGTCAGCTTGGCGTTGATTTTGATGAAAAAATTATTTTAGTAGGTGCTGGTAACTTAGGTCGTGCTTTATTGAATTATAATAAATGGGATTATGTGGTAGGTGAAATTGCATGTGCCTTTGATGCTGATCCAGCAAAATGCGGAACACAATTTGGCGTTGAAGTGTATCGCATGTCAGAATTAGATACAAAGATTCCAGAAGGATGTCGAATTGCGATTTTGACAATTTCGCACGACGTTCAAGAAACAGTTGATAAGTTAGTTGAATGTGGAATCAATGGGATTGTAGATTTTACGCATCAGCATTTTTTGGTTCCAAAAGGGGTTGTCATTAAAAGTATTGATGTGGTATCATCTATACAAGAATTGGTATTTATTACAAATTCATTAGAAACAAAGGCGCAGAAATAGAAGTCGTCCAAAACAATCATTAAGAAGAGAGTCTTGTTAGGTGAAAATAGACAATGTGAGTATGGATTGATAACACCTGTGGAGTCGTGCTGGAGAAATTGAGTAGACAGCAACGTGTGGAATGCGTTAAATTCCAATTGAGTGCATACATACGTGTGATGAAACAGGATGGTACCGCGGTTATAATCGTTCCTTTTAATTAAGGAACGTTTTTTTATTTTGAAGGGAGAAACTATGTTAGTAAAAAAATTAAAAGAAACATTTGAACAGTGCGATGGACAAAGTATAACTTTGCAGGGTTGGGTTCGTACAAATCGTAATTCAAAGGCAGTTGGATTTATTGCATTGAATGATGGAACAACATTTTCAAATGTTCAAGTTGTTTATACAGAAAATTTAGCAAATTTTGATGAAGTTTCAAAAATTACAACTGGATCAGCTATGGAAGTTACAGGAAAGCTTGTATGTACACCAGACGCAAAACAACCTTTTGAAATTCAAGCAGAAATTATTACTGTTTTAGGATTGTGTGATCATGATTATCCTTTACAGAAAAAACGTCACAGCTTTGAATTTATGCGTGAAATTCCACATGTACGTCCACGTGCGAATACTTACTACGCAATGTTTAGATTGAGAAGTGTATTAAGTATGGCTATCCACACATTCTTCCAAGATCGTGGATTCGTTTATGTGCATACACCAGAAATCACGGGTAACGATGCTGAAGGTGCTGGAGAATGCTTTACAGTAACAACTCGTGATGATGCAAAATATGATAAAGATTTCTTTGGAAAACATGCGCAACTTACTGTATCTGGACAATTGCATGTAGAACCATTTGCGTTAACATATCGTAATGTGTATACATTTGGTCCAACTTTCCGTGCAGAAAATTCGAACACAACACGTCATGCATCTGAATTCTGGATGATTGAACCAGAACTTGCGTTTGCAGATTTAGCAGACAATATGGATTGTATTGAAGAAATGATTAAGTACTGTATCAATTATTGTTTAGAACATGCCAAAGAAGAAATGGAATTCTTTGCTTCTATGATTGATAAAGAGTGTATCAATCGTGTTACTCATGTGGCAAATTCGCATTTTGAAAGAATGACTTATACAAAGGCTATTGAATATTTAGAAAAGGCTAAAGATCAATTCGAAAACCAAGATATTTTCTGGGGTATGGATTTACAGAGTGAACATGAGCGTTATATTTGCGAAAAAATAGTTAATGGTCCGGTTTTCTTAACAGATTATCCAAAAGAAATCAAAGCATTTTACATGCGTGTGAATGATGACAATAAAACAGTTGCTGCATGTGATTTACTAGTTCCTTATGTTGGTGAATTAGTTGGTGGTTCACAACGTGAAGAGCGTTATGATGTACTAGTGGAACGCATGAAAGAGATTGGAATGGATCAAGAAACTTTACAATGGTATTTAGATTTACGTCGTTTTGGAGGATGTAAACACTCTGGATTTGGTTTAGGTTTTGATCGTATGTTGATGTATTTAAGTGGTGTTGCCAACATTCGTGATGTTCAACCATATCCACGTACACCAAGAAACTTAATTTTCTAAAGAATTAAACAGGTATCTCGTTGATACCTGTTTTCCTGTGTGATATAAATAAGGGGTATGAAAAAAATAAAAATTATGAATAGAAAAAAATTAAGCACAAAGATTATTGGAATAGTTACAATCGCAGTTGCGGTTGTTTGTGTTTTTTTATATGCATCAAGACCAACTGAAATAGATAAACTATCTGAGTCATACTTGGATCATGTAGATGTTGAAAAATTACAAAAAAAAGTAGAAAAAAGTTTTGAAGGAAATTATCTGATAAAAGATTATTTAGTGTATGGGGAGACACTATCTTTATATAAAAGTGAATATGGTTCTGTTGAAACAGACAAAATGCAAGGAAATAACATTGTTTTACGAAATGTTATGAATGATGCGATAACAAGTTTTACATTTAATGGAAGTATTGATTCAGGAATTGACTTAGGTTCTTTAAAAGAAGGTATTTATGAATTATATACATACAATCACTTTGAAAAGGAACGAATATATTTTAAAGATGCATTTAAAGCAAAAACTATTACAACTATGCGTCGTGATGAGAAAGTTAATGATGTTACTTTTGTTGCGGATAAAAATGCTTTAAAAAATCAAGATATTAAATTTAAAAAGAATTATGCTTTTATTATCGTAACAAAACACATTCCTAAATCTAATGTCGATGATGTGGTAATCGATCCATGTGGAAATGCAATGAATTATGTTTCAAATACTGTAGATTATGGAGCAAGTACATCCATATTAGATGAGCCATCTTCTTCTTTAGAATTTGCCAAGAGAGTTAAAAAAGAATTGGAAAAGAAAGGGTTAAAAGTAAAAGTTTTACGTAAAGAAGGAGAAACTCCAGGCTATTATGGTGCGGATGGACGTCCGGCAAGAGGATACAAAGTAAAGGCAAAATTATATCTGGCATTGGGTGCGAGTTATGATGAAAATGTAAATGCACCATACATGTTAACGAGTCCTTATACGGATGGTGGGTTAGCAAATACGGTTTCTTATTTTATGTCACAAAATGGGATTTCCTTATATGCTGCTCGAACAAATACTACACAAGAAAATGGTGTATTGAATGATTCGTTTTTATTAGACGATAATGGAAATGCTCAAAAGTATGAGTTTTATCCACAGTTAAGAGAAACTGGAGGTAGAGCTACTTATGCTGGGTTATATGGTGGAGATCTGACTAATTCGAGTTATAAAGATTCGTATGGAATGTATGGTTTGTACTTCGTATATGCTAGTGCTATGAATTCACAAAGTGTAGACTACTTTAATGAAAATGTAGATGCGATAACTAAAATACTAGTTAAAAGTATTGTTAGATACTTTGAAATATAAGGTGATGATATTATGAAACTACAATTGAGTAATATACAAAAGTCATTTGGAGCAAAGACTGTTTTGTCTGGAATAAACTTTCAAGTGCGAGATAATGAAAAGATTGCACTTGTTGGACGTAATGGTTGTGGAAAAACAACACTGATGAAAATTATATGTGGGCAAGAAAGCTATGATTCAGGTTCTCGTATGGTTTTGAATGGTACAAATATTGGTTATTTGGCACAAATTACTTTTGTGAATGAAGAAAAAACAGTGTATGAAGAGTTATTAACGGCTTTTGATAAAGTTCGTGAATTAGAAAAACAATTAAATGCACAAGCTGAAATCTTAAAAGAAGATTCGAGTGAGAAACAATTAGCAAAATATGATATGTTGCAGACTCGTTTTGAAGCTTTAAATGGATATCAATATGAGGTGGAATTAAAGAATGTATTTTTTCATTTTCAATTTGATGAAAAAGATTTAAATAAAAAGTTATGTGAATTTAGTTCGGGACAAAAAACAAGAATTGCTTTAGTTAAATTATTATTAACGAAGCCAGATATTTTATTGTTAGATGAACCTACAAACCATTTGGATATTGCTTCTATTGAATGGCTTGAAAACTATGTGAAACATTATCCTTTCGCGGTTGTTTTAGTAAGTCATGATCGTATGTTTTTGGATCATGTTGTGGATGAAATTGTTGAAATTGAATTTGGAAAGGCACAAAGATATGTAGGGGATTATTCTCATTATTTAAAAGCTAAAGAAGAATATTTAAAGAGGAATCATGAGGCATATGTACGTCAGCAACAAGAAATACATCGCTTAGAAGATTTAATTGAAAAATTCAGATATAAAAAGAACAAGGCTGCCTTTGCGAAAAGTAAACAGAAGTATTTAGACCGAATGGATAGAATTGAAGATAGTTCTTCAGATACAAGTCAAATGAAGGCTGTTTTTACTTGTGCTAGAAAAGGGGGCAAGCAAGTTCTTGAGGTAGATGATTTAAAAGTTGGTTATGATAAAGTACTGTCTGATGTATCTTTTCAATTACTGCAAGGACAACGTATGGCCATTGTAGGACCTAATGGGATTGGTAAATCAACTTTAATTAAAACCTTAGTAAAGGAGCTTCCAGCATTATCGGGAAACTTTAAATTTGGCCATCAAATTGATGTGGGTTATTTTAATCAGGAAAGTGC
Source organism: uncultured Holdemanella sp. (assembly GCF_958348295.1). Classification (NCBI taxonomy): domain Bacteria; kingdom Bacillati; phylum Bacillota; class Erysipelotrichia; order Erysipelotrichales; family Erysipelotrichaceae; genus Holdemanella; species uncultured Holdemanella sp. The sequence goes on along the minus strand of NZ_CATVYQ010000047.1, from coordinate 765 downwards.
CCAGATGAAATCCAACAAAAATGTTCTGGATGAATTATGGGATATGGATCCAGATGCGACGCAAACACAGATTCGAAATACTTTGGCAAGCTTTTTATTTACACAAGATGAAGTGTTTAAAGAAGTCAATGATTTGTCAGGCGGAGAAAGAGTACGGTTAGCATTAGCAAAACTTATGTTAGAACATGATAATGTCTTGCTTTTGGATGAGCCTACTAACCATTTGGATATTCCAGCTAAAGAAGCTTTAGAATCAGCTTTGGAAAAGTATGATGGAACCATCTTGTTTGTATCGCATGATCGTATGTTCTTAAAGAAAATGGCAACTCGTGTATTAGAGATGGACTCTATCAGTAAAGTGTATGATTTAAATTATGAAGAATATTTGGATAAAAAAGCCAATAATACATTGATTGAATCGGTGGCAAAGGTTGAAAAAGAGATAAAGCCACAAACTGTATCTTTTACGGATTTAAAGGCCATTAAAAATCGCGTTGCTAAACTTGAAGTCTTATTAGATGAGGCGGAGCAAGATTTAGAGGCTATGCGAGAATTAAGGTATGAACCAGAGTATTATCAAGATTATCGTAAGATGGAAGAATTAGATGCGAAAATTGATGATAAGCATAATGAAATAGCCGCCTTAATGAAGGAATGGGAAGAAAAAATGGCTATGATGGAATAGGGGTGTCGTTTGACATCCTTATTTTGCTCAATTGTAAAACTAAATCCCATTGAGAAATAGTAAATACAACGAGGTTGAAT
>NZ_CATVYQ010000046.1:0-19615 GCF_958348295.1 uncultured Holdemanella sp. | reverse complement strand
AAGAACTAGGCTATATAAAAAAAAGCCCACACTCGTTAGAGTGTGTTAGTTCAATGAATATAAAGAAATATGCATATCAAGGAGAAACAATAATATGAAAGAAGTATTTGAAGTGGGTCTTGATATCATTAAAAAGATTCAAGAAACACAATTTGAAAAATTAGAACAAACCGGTCATTTAATGGCCCAGGCATTTATGGAGGGACATAAGTTTTTTGTCAGCGGAAGTGGTCATTCCCATACAATGGCGGAAGAGATGTATGCTCGTGCGGGTGGTTTAGCTTTTGTGGTTCCCATTTTAACGAGTGAACTAACGATGACGGAGCATCCGACAAAGAGTTCACATATTGAAAGACTTAGTGGCTATGCCAAAATCTTAGCAGAGTTATATGGTATATCTTGTGGTGATGTCGTTTTGATCGCATCAAATTCAGGGCGTAACGCCTATCCAATTGAACTTGCACTTGAAGCAAAAAATCGAGGTGCACATGTAGTTGCCATCACAAGTATGAAACATACTACTGCTCAAGCTTCTCGTCATTCTTGTGGAAAGAATTTGTACCAAATTGCAGATATTGTCATTGATAATTGTGGAGAAGTAGGAGATTGTGCTTTATCCATTGAAGGATTGGATGCGAAGTTATGTCCAACATCGAGTATGGCCAATTCTTTCATTGCACAATGTATTAATGTGGCGTGTGCTGAGTACTTAATTAGTAATAATGTGGAAGTACCTGTTTTTTCATCTTTAAATTGTGATGGTACGGAAGAAAGAAATGACAAATTATTTAAAAAGTATACGCGTATGTATTAGAATAAGGGAGTGAGGTGTCTATGAAGAAAAAAAGTTTATGGATATATATTTTTGGTGTTACGCTAATTATTATTGGATTGATTAAATTGGATACATTGATTTCTATGGTAGCTCTATTATGGAATGCATGTAGAGTTTTAGTGTTTGGAGCTATGATGGCATTTGTGATTAACTTGGTTATGGCTAAGATCGAAAAGCGTTTGGATTTTATGAAGAAAGGAAAGCGAGCAACAAGCCTACTTCTTTCTTTGATTTTAATTTTTCTTTTTGTGTATTTCTTAATTACACTCGTAGTTCCATCGTTGAGTGAGGCAATAGGAGTGATTGTGGCTGTATTGCCAAAATATTTTGAGAATGCCCAGAAGTTTTTGGTGGATTTATTTGAGAATAATCCACAGCTTGCAGATTCTATTAATAATTTAGATGTCAACTGGAAGCATTTGATTCAATCCGGTATTAACGTTCTTTCAACCGGTATTACCAATGTTGTAGGTACGACATTTAATGTTGTGACTGTCATAGTGAACAGTGTATTTAATTTTGTGTTGATGTTTATTTTCGCAATCTATGTTTTATTAGAGAAAGAAAGATTCGTTCAGTTGTATCATCGCCTAACAAATCTATATCTTAGTGAAACGATAAAGCATAGAATTGACAAATGTTTGAATATAATAAATCAAACATTTAGTGCTTTTATTGGTGGACAATGTATTGAGGCAACAATTCTAGGAACACTATGCACATTGGGTATGATTATACTACGTATGCCATATCCTGCAATGATTGGCACCTTGGTTGGAGTTATTAATATTATCCCTATGATTGGAGCTTATATTGGTGGGGCGATTGGTATGTTTATGGTATTTACTGTAAGTCCAATTATGTCACTTTGGTTCTTATTATATTTATGTATTCTTCAACAAATTGAAAGTAATGTGATTTATCCACATGTTGTTGGAAATTCAGTGGGACTCCCTGGAATTTACGTTATGATGACAGTTGTGATTTTTGGATCTTTAGCTGGTATTCCAGGTATGTTTTTAGGAATTCCAACAATGGCAAGTGTGTACAAGATTGGTGTTTTATATTTAAATCGAAAAGAACGTTTAAAAGAAATGAATGGATGACGAAAAGTCGTCCATTTTTTCTTTTATGATGATATAATGTTATGGCAAAGGAGATCAGTTATGTTTGATGAAATTCATGAAGAGTGTGGTGTGTTTGGTGCGTATCGCGTAGATAATGCAGCAAGTATTACGTATTATGGTTTGCATTCCTTGCAACACAGAGGTCAGGAAGCAAGTGGTATTGCCGTTTCAGATGGTGAAAATATCACATTACAGAAAGGCAAAGGTTTGACTGTAGATGTTTTCCAAAAAGAAAAACTAGATTCTATGGTCGGAAGATTGGCTGTAGGGCATGTTCGTTATAGCACTGCTGGCGGTCAGGAAAATGAAAATATTCAACCAATCGTGTCAAAAGGACACAATGGTAGTTTGGCAGTCGTTCATAATGGACAAATAGTAAATGAAAAAGAGCTTCGTATTGAACTTGAAAATGAAGGTGCAATTTTCCAAGGTACTAGTGATAGTGAAATTATTCTTCACTTGATTCAAAAACAAAAGGGTACTTTGAAAGAGCGTGTTATGAAAACCGCAAATCGTATTGAAGGTGCATTTTCTTTCTTAGTTATGAATGAGGATACTATTTATGCGGTTCGTGATCGTCATGGATTAAGACCTTTAAGTTATGCCAAAAGTAAAGATGGCTACGTAATTAGTAGTGAAACATGTGCTTTTGAAGTTATGGGAATCTATGAAAGTGTGGATTTAAAACCAGGAGAAATCGTTGAATTCCATAAAGGCATTGTAAAACATGAATTTTATTCAACAGACATAGATCATCACATGTGTGCAATGGAGTACATTTATTTCGCAAGACCAGATAGTGTGGTAGAAGGCATTAACGTACATGCTTTCCGTAAGGCAACAGGATCTATTTTGGCTAGAGAAGATAAAGATTTAAAGGCTGACATCGTTATTGGTGTACCAGACTCATCTTTATCGGCTGCCATTGGTTACGCAGAAGAAGCGGGTATACCATTTGAAACAGGATTGATTAAAAACCGTTATGTAGGACGTACATTTATTCAACCTACACAGGCTATGCGTGATCGTAGTGTTCGATTAAAATTGAGCCCTGTGTCAAGTGTAGTTAAAGGGAAATCGATTGTTATGATCGATGATTCCATTGTTCGTGGAACTACATCAAGAAGAATTGTTCAATTGTTGAAAGATGCAGGAGCTACAGAGGTTCATGTGCGTATAGCTAGTCCTGTAATCACGAGTCCATGTTTCTATGGTGTAGATACTTCAACAAAAGATCAATTGATTGGTGCTCGTATGAGTGTGGAAGAACTTCGTGACTATATTTGTGCGGATACGTTACGTTTCATGACAGAAGAAGAAATGAAAGAAGCTGCTCATGGTGTTGGTTTATGTTTAGCATGCTTTAATGGAGAATATTGTACAAAATTGTTCTCGTATCAAGAGGAATTGGATAAATAATTATGACAATCAAGTGTTTGGCTTTTGATTTAGATGGCACTTTGCTTTTAGATGGTTCAAAAAAAATTGATCCAAGAACGTTTGATTCGATTCAAAAGGCAATGGCACAAGGAATGCATATAGTAATTGCGTCGGGCCGAGATAAAAATGGGTGTAAGTTTGTATATGAACCATTAGGATTAGAGAATGGAAATCATTTTTTGGCATTAGTAAATGGTCAGATCATATATGATTTTGAAAATAAAGAATATGATTTGGATGATGTTTTAACAACAGAAGATGGAATTAAAATACAGAAAGTTTGTAAGGAATTTGGTGTCGAAGGAATTTTTCAATGTGGATATGATTTTTATAGTTACATATCTTCATTGAATCGTGTAAAGAAAAAAGTCAAAAATGCTATTTTAGGTGAGCCTGATGATTATGGCTTGAAGGATGGCAGAGAAAACCGTAATTTCATTGATTTACCTTTTGAAGAAATTCGCTTAACACAAGATATCAATAAAGTTATTATGGTGCATACACCGAAGTTCTTTGAAAAGAATTTTGATGGAATTAAAGCGGCACTTAGTGATTATGATGTTTTATTGGTAGGACCAGATTGGCTTGAAATTATGCCAAAACATGTAAGTAAAGCAAGTGCATTGTGGAAGATTTGCGATCAACTTGGAATTAGTATGAATGAGGTCATGGCTTTTGGAGATGCACAAAACGATTTGAAGATGCTTCAACAAGTAGGTATTGGTGTAGCTATGGGAAATGCGATGGATGAAGCTAAATATGCGGCTACTGTCGTTACAGATACAAATATGAATAATGGCATTGGAAAAGTCATTGATGCGTTGTTGGCGGGCAAAGAAATGGACTTACGTAAAGGCTTGTTATAGAATGGAATCAGATAAGGAGGAACCTTGTATGAAAATTGTAAATACAGAAGAATTTAACGCATTAATGAATGAAGATGCAGTTTTAGTCGACTTCTTCGCAACTTGGTGTGGACCATGTAAAATGTTGACACCTGTACTTGAATCAGTCGCAAATAAATTAGATGGAAAAGTAAAAATCGTGAAAGTGGATGTGGATGAAAGTCCAGATTTAGCTCAAAGATTTGGTATTATGTCTGTTCCAACAATGATTCTATTCAAAAAAGGACAACAGGCTGCAGCATTCTCAGGATATATGCCTGAGGCAATGTTGATGCAAAATATTGAAAGCAAATTATAGGATGATTCGTCATCCTATTTTCTTTAGGGAGAAAATATGTATTATATTGCGTATGGAAGTAATTTAAACAAAGAAGAAATGAAGAGCCGCTGCAAAGATGCGAAGTTTGTATCTTTGGCAAGACTTGAAAACTATACACTTACCTATCGTGGAAATCCTGGAAGAGCGTATTTAACGGTTGATAAGAAAAAAGGAGATTTTGTACGAGTAGCTGTATGGGATGTGAGTGAAAATGATAAGAAGAGTTTAGATGAATATGAGGATTATCCATATTTGTATGATTGCTTTGAAGAAAAGATATTATTAGAAAACAATGAAACAATCACTGGCTTTATCTACCAAATGTAAAGTCGTTTTCCAATATGTAAACCGAGCGATTCCTATATGGAACGTTGCAAACAAGGCTATCGCGATATGGGTTGGGATACTTCAATTTTAGATTTTTAATGAATTTTAAAGCTTGATGTGGCATAATAAAAGGAAAATAAGGGGACTTTAAAATGAAAAATTGGAGATACTTAATTTTAAGTTTAGTTTTATCCTTGTTCATTCATTACTACGTCACAGCTGTTTTAATGGAAATTTTTGGCATGGGACGGTATCCAATTCAATTTGTTGTATGGTGCATTGAATTGGTCGTTATATATGATGCGTTGATGTTTTTTACGAAAAATTGGAATGTAAAACATCGAGTCATGTTTTTCTTTGTATATTATTTATTTTTAATAATTGCCCTATTGATACGTTATGATCAAGGTATCACTATTATTCAGTTGAATCCATTTGCGTGTCTTAGAGAAATCTATTATGGTTCTTGGACAGAATGGATCGTATTCGCATTTAATATTGGATACTTTATGTTTATGCCATGGGTGAATGGACTATTTATTTCATCAAACAAAGAAAACTTTATTATTTCTGTATTTATTGGTTTTCTATGTGAATTTATGCAGTTGATCTTTCATAGAGGCGTATTTGATTTAGGGGATATTTCTCTATATGTAGTTGGAATCTTGTTGGGGATTTATGTAAAAGAAAAGTACCATGTTCATCTAAAAGAAAAGAGTGAAGTACATGACAATTAAAACAGTTGCGATATTCGGTGCGGGAGCCGTAGGTTCTTATTGTATCTACGGTTTATCAAAGTGCGATATACAATTAAGTGTCATCGCAAAAGATGAACGAAACGAGAGATTAAAAAAGAATGGTTGTTTAATCAACAATATCATTTATCATCCCGAAGTATTAACGCCTGAAGAAGCACATGGAGTAGATCTTCTCATTGTATGTTTAAAATACAATGCGTTGCAAGATGCTTTAGAAGATATTCAACAAATTGTAGATGAACATACCTTAGTCATGTCTTTAATGAATGGTGTGGATAGTGAACAAATTATTGGAAATCAGATTGGTATGCAGCATATGATATATTCACTCATTAAAGTAGCAAGTCATAAAGAAGACTTAGGATATGTATTTGATCCAGAAACAACGATTGGAATTGTGCTAGAAGAAAATGAGGAAATCGATGAATTGTTTAGTCGAAGCAATTTACATTATCGAATGACTTCATATATTCAGGAAGAAATATGGAGTAAGTTTCGTTTAAATGTAACTAAAAACTTACCTCAAGCTATTCTTGGAGCTGGCGTTGGATGTTACTCGGATAGTGATCATGTGAAAGCTATACAGTCTGGATTAAAAGAAGAATTGGAGACTATCGCAAAAGCTAAAGGTATTGATATGTCAAAGGCTGATCCAAGTGCAACACGTGGTAGTGCAGTGCCTAAAACAGCCAGGTATTCTACCCTACAGGATTTGGATGCCAAAAGACATACGGAAATTGATATGTTTTCGGGGGCGATAATAAAGATGGGAAAAGAATTAAATATTCCAACGCCTTATAATGAATTTGTATATCATATCATCAAGGCTATGGAAGAAAAGAATGATGGTTTATTTGACTATAAATAAAGAGAAGTGAATTAATGATCACTTCTCTTCTTTTAATATATAGAATGTATTTTTACCTTTGCCATGTTGAGAGATTCGACCTTCTTCTTTCATTCTGCTTAAAATGCGCCCACAAGTTGTTTGAGAAAGATTAAAGGTATCTTGAACATCTTTGCGAGAGAATTGGGTATGTGTTTTCGCATACTCTAAGATTTTGTTTTCAGGACAATCATATACAATGATATCTTCCTGAATTTTATTGTTTTTCTTTTGATAGTTTAGGTTTGGAAGAATAATTTTAAAGGCATTTTCTGTTGTGACAAATTGAGGCTTGAATTCAGATTCTGAATACGAATCAAGAATCTTTTGAATGCCCGTACCATAAGCTTCAATGAGTTCTAACCGATAAAAGATATTTGCGAGTTTAGGGTTTCGACAAACAGAAATACCAAGCTGAATGTCTTCTAAAGTGATTCCTTTTAATAAGCCTCCGATGGAAGTAAATTCAATCCGGTCTGTATACATACGAACAAAGGAACTTGCGCTATATGAATATTCACGATGAACAATTAGATTTAATAAAGCTTCTCTAATGGCTACTTCTGGATAATCTCTTTTATCGATTCTTTTCAATCCTGAAAAAATAGAATGTTTTTGATTTCTAAAATCGATATAAGAATATACTTCATGCATTTGTTTGAATAATGAACCGGTGAATTCATTTCGATCTTGAAATATATTTTGTGTTTCGCCATCAAAAACTGCCACTTTAATTGTATGTTTGCATTGATCTGATAAAAGCAGACCTAAGTTTGTATAAAGTCCATCTTGATTTTGAATGCCTAAGTTCTTTTTCTTAAATGGAATGCCTGATTCGTCAAATTCAGTTTTAGCAGAAAGAAAAGTCAAGTCTTGTTCTAAAGAACGCATTTGTTCAAAATCTTCTTGAAATATCATAAAATAGCTCCTTTTTACCCATATACTAACCAATCTAACCATTCTAATCAATAAAGAATTTGTTTTTCTTGTTGTGCATATCCCCCTTCCTGATGATAGTGAACAAGAAAAATTAGATTGACAAAGAATAAAGAAAAAATTATTATAATGATAGGGAGTGGGAATTCCCACGTTTAGATTTGTATTGGAGGTGTTGATAATGGAAACAATAAAGGATTATGTTGCACATTTGGATAACAAAAAAAGAATTACTCTTAGAGGAGCTACTTATCATTACTACAATGTGAAAGAATATGGAAATGGTTGTATAATTCTTGAACCTCGGGAATTATCAGTGCCAAAGAGCATTTCAGCTAGAACATTGGCAGATATGGATCGTGCGGTAAGTAATTTTAAGTGTGGAGATGTTTCCACGGCTATTGATTTGTCGGATTTTTCAAAGGAATAATAAATGAATTTTAATATACGAATGGGAATTCCTGAAATGCAGGAACTTTGGCAAGATTTGCAACAAAAATATCGTTCTGGTAAGATCAAAAAGAAGGAAGAGCAACTCTATAAAAAATGGGGGAAAGCTTTAAAGTTGTTGTCGGCGGATCCATTTTATCCGAGTCTTCAAACCCATGAAATAGAGCCTTTATCTAGACGTTACGGAATGAAAGTGTGGCAATCTTATTTGGAAAATAAAACAAGTGGTGCAATGAGAATGTATTGGGTTTACGGACCGGATCAGAAAGATATCACGATTATTGGATTGGAGCCACATCCGGAAGATAAGAAAAATGGCGCATACGATAGAATTTCACTGTCGGATTTGTAGAATAAATTTGAATAAGGTACTAAATATGAGTAGTTAGTCTGTGAAAATAGGTTAGCTGCTTTTTTTTAAAAATTCAGAATGATTCATTTCTAACCATTCTTGTCAATAAGAAAAGAAGTGATGTTACTCACTTCTTCTTAGTCTAGATTGTATAATTTCTTGTATTTTTTGATTAAATAATCTGTGTAATAGTCTGGATTGAATGGTTCACCACTTACTTCTTCTACGATTTCAGCCATCGATTTACTTGCAGCATAATGGTGTACATTTTCTTTTAACCAGTTTGTGATTTTTTCAAAGTGGTTTGTTAGTAGGGCTTCTTTTACATCAAATTGTTTTTCCATTGTTGCATACAATTGTGCAGCATACGCACTACCCAATGCGTATGTTGGGAAGTATCCTAAGTATCCTGTAGACCAGTGCATATCTTGTAAGACACCTTCTTTATAGTTTGTAGGACGAACACCTAAATATTCTTCGTATTTATCTGCCCATAGTTCTGGTAACTTATCATAATCTACATTGCCTTTCGCAATTTCTTTTTCGATTTCATAACGAACCATGATGTGTAATGGGTATGTCAATTCATCGGCTTCTGTACGAATCAAAGCACATTCTGTTTTATTGATCATGTTTACTAATTCGTCAACAGACACATCTTTAAATTCTGGGAATAAATTTACTAATTGATTATAGTTTGCTTGCCAGAAAGCGTGACTTCTACCAACGTGGTTTTCTAAGAAACGAGATTGCGATTCGTGTGCAGCCGAACCAACAGCTTGTGTAAGCATGGTTCCTTCAAATGCAGGATCCATTTGTAGTCCATAAAGAGCATGTCCATATTCGTGTACAGTTGAAAGGATAGCACTCAAAAATTGGTCTGGATAATAGTGTGTTGTGATACGAGCGTCGTTGCTTGAGAAGAAATCAGTGAATGGGTGTTCTGTGGTTGAAAGGTATACTTTACCAAAATCTACTTTCATGAAATCACAGATTACTTCCATAAATTTTTCTTGGCGATCCAAATCATATGTTTCATGGAGTAAGTCATCATTGATTTGTGGCTTGTTTTGAATTTCATGAATTAATGGAACTAATTTTTCCTTAACATTATTAAAGAATGCATCATATTTTTCTTGTGTCATTCCCTTTTCATAACGATCCAATAATACATCATACGCATTATTTCCATTGAATTTAGGATCATATTCTAAAAGGTGCAAAGTCTCTTTCATGATGGCTTGTAAATGTGGTTTGAAATGTTCATAGTTATCTGCTTCTTTAGCTTCATGCCAAGCAAGTTCACTATCCGCTTTGACTTTGACATAGTTCGCATATACATCACTAGGAATGTTTTCAGATTGAGCTAATGCTTCAAGACGATAATCGACTTCTTTCTTTTCTAAACTTCCTTCTGGCAATGTCTTTGCGTATTCCTTGATCTTTTTGATTGTTTCTGGATCATTTTCAATGATGAATGCTTGTTTAGATAGTCTAGACAACATTTCATTTGAATAAGGAATTCCTTTCTTTGGTGCAATTGTCATTTGTTCAAAATAAATGGTTGAGAATGCCAATGAGAAGGCATCTAATGTTCTTTCGTATTCTTGATAGAATGGTTCAAATTTTAACATGGTTAAATTCCTCCTGCTTGTATTGTAACACAAAGAAAAGAATAGTCATTATATAATGAAAGCGAATTTTCAAAATGGTGATATAATACAGAAAAGGAGTATAGAGTATGGATGCAATTTTTAATCGTACAAGTGTAAGAAAATATAAACAGGAATCTTTAAAAAAAGAAGAGATTGATTTAATTTTAAAGGCAGCATTTAGTGCACCTAGTGCTAGAAATAGTCAGCCTTGGCAATTTATTGTCGTAGAAAATAAAGACACATTAAAGGATTTAAGTCAAATGACGCCTTATGCATCCTTTCTAAAAGATGCAGCTATGGGAATGGTTGTTTGTGCGGATAAAAATAAGAATGATAGTTTGGATTATTGTCAACAAGACTTGGCAGCGGCTACAGAGAATATGTTGGTTGAAGCGAAAAGTTTGGGTATTGGTTCATGCTGGCTGGGTGTGTATCCGAATGAAGAGCGTTATTTGGCTTTAAACCAATATTTTAAATTGCCTAAGGGAATTGTTCCAATGTGGATGATTTCATTTGGATATATAGATCAAGAAGAGGTTGTAAAAGATAAATTTGATAGTTCGAAGGTGCATTATGAAAAGTATTAATATTGTAGAGTGTAAGAATGAGGATGATTTAAAAGAAGTAGCTATTCTTGCCGAAAAGATTTGGCATGAATTCTTTCCTGGAATCATTTCAGAAGCACAAATTGACTATATGGTAGATAAGTTTCAGAGCTTTGATGCCATGCAAGACCAAGTAAAACATCAGCAGTATCATTATCATAAGGTATATGAAGGTGATGAGCTAGTTGGATATATTGGTTTGCAGAATCAGCCGGATCGTTTATTCTTGTCTAAACTGTATTTAAAGGATTTAGCTAGAGGAAAGCACTATGCGACTGAAATGTTTGAGTATGTAAAGAAACAGGCAGAAAAGTATTGTTACCCATCTATTTATTTGACTTGCAACAAATATAATAAGCATAGTCTAGCTGTATATGAGAAGTTTGGTTTTCAATGGATTGATTCTGTACAGACAGATATAGGAAATGGCTTCATCATGGATGATTACATCTTGGAATATCAATTAAATCGTATCTGATTTTGAAAAACATGCGAGAATATGATATTGTCAAAGGGTAATTTAAAGAGGGATGTTGAATATGGATATGAAGAAGATACAGGAGTTACCAACTCCAGAAGATTTAAAGAAGGAGTTTCCTTTACCTTATAAGGTGCAAAAAATTAAGAAACAAAGAGATCAGGAAATTGAAGATATTTTTACTGGAAAAGATGATCGTTTAATTTTAATTATCGGTCCTTGTAGTGCGGATCGCGAAGATGCGGTTTTAGACTATATGAATCGTTTGGCTGTTTTACAGGAAAAAGTAAAAGATAAGATTTTTATGATTCCACGTGTATATACAAATAAACCACGTACAAAGGGTGTTGGATATAAGGGGATGTTGCATCAACCAGATCCTCATTCCAAAGAGGATATGTTGAAGGGAATCATTGCGATTCGTAAGCTACATACAGATGTAGTTACACAGACAGGTTTTACTTGTGCAGAAGAAATGCTGTATCCAGAAAATCATGCATATTTATCGGATTTATTGGGATATGTAGCCATCGGTGCAAGAAGTGTGGAGAATCAACAACATCGTATTGTGGCTAGTGGTGTAGGAATTCCTGCAGGAATGAAAAATCCGACAGGTGGAGATCTTACAGTCATGATGAATTCGATTGTAGCTGCTCAAGCCGATCAAAGATTTGTATACCGTGGTTGGGAAGTACAGACAGATGGAAATCCACTAGCTCATGCGATATTAAGAGGATATGTGGATAAGTTTAATCATGCGCATGCGAATTATCACTATGAAGATTTGATGGAGTTGATTCATTTATATGAAAAGTCAGATTTAAAGAATCCAGCTTGTATTGTGGATTGTAATCACTCGAATTCAAATAAACAATATTTAGAGCAGATTCGTATTGCCAAGGATGTAATGCATTCTAGAAGTAAATCGGAAGATATCAAAAAGCTAGTGAAGGGCTTGATGATTGAGAGTTATTTAGAGGATGGAAATCAGCCAACAGATGGTAATGTGTATGGAAAGTCGATCACAGATCCTTGTCTTGGTTGGGATAAGACAGAACAATTGGTTTTAGATTTATATGAGTTGTGCGATTAGGAAGCGTTGAGCTTCCTTTTTTGTTAGAATTTTTATTTTAAAAATAGGCAAAAATTAAATAGTCATTTATAATGAAAATGTCAATATGAGGAGGTCATACTATGAATCAACTTCTTCAAGAAAAAAGAGATGCCGAAAATTTTTTGCGATTAATAGCACCTAAATATGCAGCGGTTTATATTTTAGATCGAAGTACAGATACTTTTCGTGATATTTTAGCTCCAGAAGCATTTCGTGCTTTTGCCAAAGACACAAAAGGTTCCTATTCAGATGCGATGCAATTATATCGAGATCAATATGTAGCTTGTGATTATAAAGAAGTGATTGATCGAGTTTTGGACTATGATTATGTATATAATATTTTGTCTTCTGGTAATCAGATGAATGTTACGTATCGTAAAAAGGATGGTACTTTGATTCGTCTGAAAATTGATCGGTATTCAGATACTGATGAGAATCTTTCTATATGGGTATATACAAATGAAGATAGTGAAGATGCGCTATATGGAGAGCTTGGTGAGGCTCGTTTTCGCATTCGGTTTGATGATAATGAAAGGCCAGTAGAGTTTGTAGGAAGTGAAAGTCTATCTGAGATGCTTTATGGATTTAAAGGTGAGACGCATATTTCGTGTTCTATGCTTTGGAATCATATGCATCCTCAAGATATTGATGTTGTTAAAGAAGAGTTTAAAAACATTCATGATACGAGGGATTCAACCGTAACATATGAGGTAGAGTATCGTTTTCAGAATAAAGACAAACAATATCGTTGGTATCGTGCCATTGGAAAGCCTGTTTTAAATGAAAGAGGAAAGATTGTAAGTGTTTGTGGATTTATTATTGATATTCATAAGCATAAGGAAAAAACCCTTCTTCAACAGCGTTTTATTTCTGGTTTGAGTCATGAATATGTCACGGTATGGGTAATCAATCATGATTTAACGGTTGAATTGTATCAACAAACAAAAAAAGGGGATCATATTGCTCAAGAAGCAATTGAAAAGTTTGCCAAAGAAAATAATTATCAAAAGAGCATGGAGAAATATGCTTCAGAATATGTTTGTGAAGAAGATCGAGAAGAATTCTTAAGACGAGTGGATTATCGTCTTGTTCGTGAACGAATCAAGACAGAAAAAGTATATCCGGTTGTTTTTCAAAGAGAATTTAATGGAAAAATAGATTATTTCCAGGCTTGCTTTGCGCAAATTTCGGATGAGACAGATGATTTTGTGCTGGGCTTTAAATTGGTGAATGACATTGTTGAGCATGAAAAAGAAAGAAATGATCGATTGGAAGAAGAAAAACAAATTCTAGAAAGTCTAAGCTCTGACTTTACGGCTATCTATTATTTGGAAGTTAACAGTGGTAAATTTGAACCTGTTCATATTCAGGATGAAACCAATGCGAGTGAATTAATAAGAAGTTATTCAGGGTATAAAGATTTTTATGAATATACTTATCAATATGCGATGCGTTATATTCCTAAGGAGGAGCAGCCTGAGTTTTTATGGTGGTTTTCTCGTGATAATTTAAAATCTTTGTTGAAAACACAAGTGAGTCTAACGCAGAATTATCGTTGTTATCCAAATGCGCAGAATCAACAATATTTTGAAACGAAAGTTGTTAAGGTAAGTGAAGATGAAGAGTCGTGTTACGCATTATTGGGTTTTCGTTATATTGATGATATTATCAAAAAAGAAAAAGCGACGCAGAAAAGGTTGCAGAATGCTTTAGAGGAAATAAAGAGGAGTAATGAAACGATTTCTACAATTGCGAAAAGTTATAGTTCAATTTATAAAGTTGATTTTGAAACAGATACATATGAAAGAATTTTAGGAAGTGACATTATTCCTAAAACGGGGTGTGCATCTGAAAAAATGTTTGACGTATGTGAACAAGATGTTGCGCCGGAATATCGAAATATTATCCATCAATTTGCGAATATAGAAACATTAACTTCACGACTTGAAAAAGAAGAGGATGTTTTAGCGGAATATCGAATGGTGGATGGCAACTGGCATAAATTGCGTATTATTGTTTCCAAAAGAAATGCGAATAGAAAAGCGATTCAAGCCATTGCGACAATTCGTACAATTAGTGAGACAAAGCGTAAAGAATTAAATTTATTTTTTGAAGCAGAACAGGCAAAGCGAGATGCGAAAATAAAAACGCGATTCTTACAGAGTATGTCTCATGATATGCGTACGCCATTAAATGGTATTGCGGGTATGCTTCATATGGCAGATCAAAATCCAAAGGATTTAGAGCTGCAGAAAATCACAAGAAATAAGGTTCATCAGTCGTTAAATTATTTGATTTCTTTGGTCAATGATGTTTTGGATATGAATGATTTAGAAAGTGATCATTTTACAGAGGAAGAAGTTGATTTTGATATTACTGAATTATTGGGTAATATTAATATTGATGGACAACAATTGGCACAAGAAAAGAATATTCAATATATTTTAGATTGGTATGAAGGTCAGTTAAGTCATTCAAGGTTTAGAGGATATCCAATATATCTTTCACGAATACTATCGATAGTTGTACAAAATGCCGTTAAGTTTACACCAGAAAATGGAGAAATCCATGTATGGATGAATGAGAAATGTTTAGATGATTCTACATCGCTTTTAGAATTTAGATGCAAAGATAATGGTATTGGGATGAGTAAAGATTTTATTCAACATGCCTTTGATTTATTTGCGCAAGAAGATAGTTCTAGTAGATCCACATATCAAGGTACAGGGCTTGGTTTGCCTATTGCCAAAAAGCTTGTGGAGTATATGCATGGAAATATTCAATTGGAAAGTGAAAAGGGCGTTGGAACTACGGTTTCGATTCAGATTCCTTTTAAGTTAAGAAAATCAATTGAAAACAAAAATAATAGGCATCAACAAATATCGTTAGAAGGTTTATGTGTGCTTGTGGCAGAAGATAACGATTTGAATATGGAAATCGTTGAATATATGTTAGAACGTAATGGTATTCGGGTTGTATGTGCAAAAGATGGTCAAGAAGTAATAGATTTATTTGAAAAGAGTGAAGAAAATAAATTTGATTTTATTCTTATGGATATCATGATGCCAAAAATAAATGGTTTAGATGCGACAAGAAAGATTCGTGCATTAAAACGATTGGATGCAAAGACAATTCCAATCATTGCGATGAGTGCCAATGCATTTGTAGAAGACATAATGAATAGCAAGATAGCAGGTATGAATATGCATTTGGCTAAGCCTTTAGATGAAACTAAATTAGTAAATGCTTTAAAACAATGCAAAAAGGATGAAGAGTAAATGATATCCTTCTATTTTATGCACAAGATTAGATGTTTGTGATGAAGAAATAAGAGATAATTATCCAAAATATGTGGTTACTTTAGATGAATTATCAACAGGCAATATAGAAGGTGTAAAAATAATATACTTGGCTAATTTTCTGTTAAAAGAAGAATATTAAAAAATGCAGGGTTGAAAGCCCTGCATTTGCTATAACATAATATCAAAACTTGCAATACATTATATTAAAGAACATTGTCTGATAATAAAAAATCAATTAGGCCAATGTTTAAAATTCCATTTTCATCATAAAAACGTTTACGAATATCTCTTCTGACAATAATTTTTGGAAAACTATCTCCAGTAATGTTTAGTGAACGTGATTCAGAATATACTTTTTCTTCATTTTCCATTGCATAAGCGGATTGAATATAATATTTTTTCATTCCTTTTTGAATAATAAAGTCGATTTCTCTAGCTACTTTTCGATAGGTTCCTTTTTCCGTTTTAATGTTTTCGTAGACCACGCCCACATCGATTTTAAATCCACGAATGATTAATTCATTGTATAAGATATTTTCCATAATGTGTGGCATTTCAATTTGTCGAAAGCCGGTTCTTGCATTCCGCAAACCTATATCTTCGCAATAGTATTTTTTTGGGAAATCTAAATAAGATTTTCCTTTTACATCAAACCGCAAAGCCTCTTTAAAAAGAAAAGAATCTTCTAAAAAATTAATATATTTATTAATTGTGGGAAGATAAACAATATCTTTTCCACTGCGTTGTTGTTTGGAATTGATAGCTTTAGTGATTTTAGATGGATTTGTTAAAGAACCTACAGACGAGCATAATAAATCAATAATAGAACCTAAAATATCTTCTCTTTCAATATGTTTGCGTTCTACAATATCTCGAATATACACTTCTTTAAATAAGCTTTCTAGATATTCAATCTTGGAGGTTTCGTCTTGTTTTGTGAGTAGAAAAGGCATTCCACCATAAAACGAATAATTATCAAATGCCTCCTCTTTATCTCCACCAACAAATGAATAATATTCCGAAAAGGAGAAAGGATGAATTTTTATTTCATCACTACGACCTCTAAACTCCGTTAAGATATCATTAGAAAGCATTTTAGAATTGCTGCCAGTTACATAAATATCCAAATTTGATAGTTCTTTTAAGTCATTTAACATATCATAGAAAGAAATTTTTTTTCCTTTTGGATTATAAGGATTATTTACTTCATCGGACATTTGTACTTCATCAATGAATAGATAATATTGTTGTGTCGTATTGTCAACAATACTATGGATTTTCTTTGAAAGTTCAATGGGGTTTCGATATTGAATGTCTTTCATCTGATCCAATTCAAAAGTGATAATTTGTTGGTTATCAATGCCGTTTTTTAATAGATAATTTTTAAAAAGATGGAAAAGTAGAAACGATTTTCCGCATCTTCTCAGGCCTGTGATGACTTTGATTTGTCCGTCATGTTGACAAGCAATCAATTTTTGTAAATATAGATTTCTTTGAATTTCCATAAATTCTCCTAGTATAAAGTAATATAAAAACTCGCAATACATTATATTAAAATTATACAATTTGATAAAACTTTTATCAAACGAAATATAATATAATGCAAAAACTCGCAATACATTATATTTAAAAAAGATGTGCATTACACACATCTTAATCTTTATTTGTTTGTGCTGGGATTTCAGCTGGTTTATTTAAGATATACATGAATTCTTCACCTGTAATTGTTTCTCTTTCATATAAGAATTTGGCAAGTTCATGTAGCTTCATCTTATTGTCTTCTAGAATTTGATAAGCTTCATCATGCGCTTTTTTAATCAAGGCGATAGTTGCCTCATCAATCTTAGTAGCTGTTTCATTTGAACAAGCTAAAGATGTATCACCACCCAAATATTGGTTGTTTACGGTTTCTAAAGCTGTCATGCCAAATTCATCCGACATACCTAGACGTGTAATCATGGCTCTAGCAAGTTTAGTGGCTTGTTCAATATCGTTGCTCGCTCCACTTGTGATGGAATTAAAAATCAACTCTTCAGCACAACGACCACCAGTATACACCATGATCTTTTGGAAAGCTTCCTCTTTTGACAATAGGTTTTGTTCGTTTTTTTCTACTTGCATAGTGTATCCCAAAGCCCCTTTTGTACGAGGGATAATTGTGATTTTGTGAACGGGAGCCGTATTTTTACATTTAGCAGCCACTAGTGCATGTCCAATTTCATGATAAGAAACAATCATTCGTTCTCGATTTGAAATCACTGCACCCTTCTTTTGTTCACCGGCAATAACAATTTCAATGGCTTCTTCTAAGTCTTTTTGAACCACTGTTTTACGATGGTCACGAACCGCTAATAAAGCTCCTTCATTAATGATGTTGGCAAGTTCTGCACCGCTAGCTCCTGCACTAGCTCTTGCGATAACGTTAAAGTCAATGTTGTTTGAGCATTTGATGCCTTTGGCATGTAATTTAAGAATGGCTTCACGACCTGCAAGATCTGGAAGTTCAACCGGAATTCTTCTGTCGAATCGACCAGGACGAGTTAGAGCTGGGTCTAATGAATCAGGACGGTTTGTAGCAGCAAGTAATACAACGCCTTTGGAACCATCAAATCCATCCATTTCGGCAAGTAGTTGGTTTAATGTTTGTTCACGCTCATCATTGCCATTCATACCTGCACCATCACGTTTTTTACCAATGGTATCAATTTCATCAATAAATACAATACAAGGAGCTTTTTCACGTGCTTGTTTGAATAAATCACGCACTTTAGCAGCACCTCTACCAACAAACATTTCTACAAATTCACTACCTGAAATAGAGAAGAATGGAACGCCAGCCTCGCCGGCAACAGCTTTGGCAAGTAATGTTTTACCAGTTCCAGGAGGACCTACTAATAAGGCTCCTTTTGGCATCTTAGCACCAATTTCTTTATATTTAGCTGGATTATTTAAGAAGTCTACAATCTCTTGTAGATTTTCCTTCGCTTCTTCTTGTCCAGCAACATCATTGAATGTTTTTCCAGTTTGTTCACCAACATAGACTTTGGCATTGCTCTTTCCTAGATTGCCTAGACCAAAACCAGAGCCTTGTGAAAATGACATTTGATCATCTCCGCCCATTTTCTTTTGCATACGCTTAAACATCCATGCGCCAAATGCCCAGAAAATGATTAATGGCAAGAAAAAGGAAATTAAACTTGATACAATAGGATTCATTTGTTCTTGATAGACTTGTCCAAACTTAGCTCCGGATTTATCTAATCGATTGACTAGATCCGAATCATTCATAACACCTGTTTTATAGGTCTTATCTGTTGAGTCTTTCTTTAAAGTGTAATAAATATTGTGATCTTCAATTTGAACGGTATCTACTTTCTTTTCTTCAATCTTATTTAAGAAATCTGAGTAATTGGTTGTTTCAAGTCTAGATTGTTGAAACATAGGGAATACGATAAGGTTTAAAGCTATAATGACAATCAATATGATCATGTAATATCTGTATAAAGGCTTCTTTTGTTTGTTCATGAGTTTTCCTCCTTAAGAAATTGATTACATTATACACCTTATTAGCACTTTGGCAAGCAGAGTGCTACACATTCCATAATTCCACATAATTTAAAAGAAAATGATATAATAGAAATGTTTATGGAGGATATATATTATGAAGGTAGTAACTTTTGGAGAAATCATGCTTCGTTTAAAAACACCTGAAAACTTGCGTATTATGCAAAGCGATGGTTTTGAGGCTAGTTATGGTGGTGCAGAGGCCAATGTTGCTGTAAGTTTAGCGATGTATGAAGATAAATGTGCTTTTGTATCTAAAGTACCAAACAATCCAGTGGGGATGTCTGCATTAAGTGAAGTTCGTCATTATGGTGTAAATACAGAGTATATGCTTCGTGGAGGCGATCGTTTAGGAATTTATTTCTTTGAAAAGGGAAGTGATATTCGCGGTACAAACGTTGTATATGATCGTGCATTTAGTGCTTTTTCACTATCTCAGCCAAGCGAATACCATTGGGAAAATATCTTAGAGCCAGGTGATGTTTTCTATTTTTCAGGCGTAACTCCAGCTGTATCTAAATATGTTGAGGATACAGTAAGAAGTGCTTTGAAGTATTGTAAG
>NZ_CATVYQ010000045.1:0-19987 GCF_958348295.1 uncultured Holdemanella sp. | reverse complement strand
AATTACTCGACACTTGTCGCAGATTGGTTTAACAGATGGTCTTACTTTCATCTTTCTTCCTCCTACGTAATGATTCACGTATTTTAATGGCCCTGCTAAAATGCGTATGTTTACATGCGGATTTTAACAGAAACGTGAATATATAATCGCAAGCAAAGTTGCGCTTATATATTATAAGCGCAACTTACTTGTTTTTCAAGGCTTCTTTTAATTCTGGCCAAATTTCTTCCATAGATTTTGACGCATCAATTCTAGAAACCATATTTTTTTCTTCATAATATGCAATTACTGGTTCAGTATTCTTTGCATATTCATCTAAACGAACCTTCAAACTTTCTTCGTTGTCGTCTTTACGTTGCGTTAATTCTCCACCGCAAACATCACAAACACCTTCAACTTTTGTTGGTTTGGAATAGATGTTATAGATTTCTCCACAATTTTTACAAGTACGACGACCCGTAATACGACGAGTTAATTCGTCAAATGGAACATCCATATAAACAATTTTTTCAACTGCTAAATCAGTTCCTTCAGTCATTTCTTCAAAAGCTTTTGCCTGAGCTAAAGTTCTTGGATATCCATCTAATAAATATCCGTTCTTTTTATCTTCCAAAGTATTTAAGTAGTCCTTAACCATTTTATTTGTGATTTCATCAGGTACTAATAATCCTTTTTCAGAATATGCTTTTGCTTGTAGACCCAATTCAGTTCCTCCGGCAATATTAGCACGGAAGATGTCTCCTGTTGAAATGTGGTTTAAGTTAAATTCTTCTTTGATTTTAGTAGAGAAAGTACCTTTACCAGATCCAGGAGCTCCCATAATAAATATATTCATATCTATTCTCCTAAAGACATTAATCTTCGTAATATTTTTTGTAAGATTTTTGAGTAATCAAACCTTGTACTTGACGTACTGTTTCAATAGCAACACCAACAACGATAATCATTCCTGTTCCACCTAAAGCCATTGAGCTTGGAAGATCAGGCCAAATTAGTGGCATAATGTGTGGCATAACAGCAATGATGGCTAAAGCTATAGATCCAAGTACAGTAATTCTTGATAATACACGATTGATATAATCCTTTGTTTCCGTACCTGGACGAATGCTAGGGATATATGATCCAGATTTACCAAGATTTTCAGCAATTTTTTCTGGGTTGATTTGCATCTTTGTATAAAAGAACGTAAAGAATAAAATCAATAATACATAGATTATAAGTGAATACCAAGTTTGTAATCCTAACCATTTTTGCATTCCTTTAATGAAATCATTAGATGGAAAGAATGAAGCTACTTGAATTGGTGCCATCATCAATGAACTCGCAAAAATAACTGGGATAACACTTGCAGAGTTAACCTTTAATGGCAAGTAATTTGCTTCGCTTGGTTTACTTAATGAAATAGAACTAGATGTATATTGAATTGGAATTCTTCTTTCAGCTGTATTAATTAGTGTAACAAATATAATAATTAATAGATAAACTAAAATATATGCGGCAAATAACCAAGCTCCATACGTTGGCGCAGACTCACCTGTAATCAAACTTGACCATGCACTAGAGAATTGTTGTGGCATACGCCCTACAATACCTGCCATAATTACCATTGAAATACCATTTCCAATTCCTTTCATTGAAATTTGGTCTCCAATCCACACTAAGAACATACTTCCCGCAGCAAAAATTGTTGCAATATATAAAATCTTACTGATTGTAACACCGCCGACAATCAAACTAGTATAAGTTTTTGAAAAACCATATACTAATGAGAATGATTGTACAAAGGCAAAAACGACCGCAAGATATCTAGTGTACTTATCTAACGTTTTACGACCATTAGCTCCTGCTTTACTCAATTCAGTTAAATGTGGAATAACATCCATACTCAACAATTGAATAATGATAGAAGCTGTAATATATGGAGTAACACCTAAAGCGAAGACAGAGAACTGTTCAAGTCCTCCACCTCCTAATAGATTTAACATTGCAAATAATGAGTTTTCTCCAAGACCATTTACAAGATCTGCTGTATTTACATCAGGTACTGTAATGGCTGATCCCAAACGATAGACAAGAAAGGCAAATAGGGTGAATAGAATCCTATTGCGGATATCCTTATTCGTCCACATTGCCTTTATCTTGCCTGCCATATTATAGAACCTCTACTTTTCCGCCTGCTTTTTCGATAGCTTCTTTAGCTGACTTAGAGAATTTAACTGCTTCAACAGTTAATTTTTTAGTTAACTCACCGTTACCTAAAACTTTAAGTCCAGAAAGTTCTTTATTGATAACACCAGCTTCAATTAAAGCCGCTGCATTAACTGTTGAACCATCTTCGAAACGATTTAATGTTTCAACGTTAACGATAGCATATTCTTTACGATTAAAGTTAGTGAATCCACGTTTTGGTAAACGTCTTGCTAATGGTGTTTGACCACCTTCAAAACCAAGGCGAACTCCTCCACCTGATCTTGATTTTTGACCTTTTTGTCCACGACCGCTAGTTTTTCCGTTTCCGCTTCCAGGTCCACGACCAACACGGTTACGTTCAGTGCGAGTTTCGGCTAAATTCATTGTATGTAATTTCATCTGATTTACCTCCTATTACCCGCGAATTTCTTCTGGCTTCTTACCACGAAGCGCAGCAACGCTTTCTACAGTTCTTAAGTTCTGTAAACCATCAACTGTTGCGCGAACAACGTTGATTTTTGTACGTGATCCTAAACATTTAGTTAAGATATCAGAGATACCTGCAAGTTCAAGAATTGCACGAGTTGCACCACCAGCGATAACACCAGTACCCTCGATAGCTGGACGCATGTATACAGATCCTGCACCATATTTACCAGTGATTTCGTGAGGGATTGTTGTACCGATAACTGGTACTGTAAAGATGTTTTTCTTAGCATCTTCAACCGCTTTTTTGATTGCATCAGGAACTTCGTTAGCTTTTCCTGTACCTACACCAACACGGCCTTTACGATCTCCAACTACAACTAATGCAGCAAAACGGAAACGACGTCCACCTTTAACTACTTTAGTTACACGGTTGATTGAGATTACTTGTTCTTCAAATTCTTTTTGGTCTCTTCTTGGTTTTCTATCCATTGCCATTGTGCGACCTCCTAAAATTCCAAGCCAGCTTCACGAGCTGCTTCTGCTAAAGCTTGTACACGACCAGCGTAAACATATCCACCACGGTCAAATACAACCTCTTTAATATTCTTTTCTAGTGCACGCTTAGCAATTTCAGTTCCTACCAAACGAGCTGCTTCCACGTTTCCACCATTTTCTAATTTCATGTCAACACTTGAAGCACTGACCAATGTGTTTTGGTTAACATCATCAATGATTTGTACATGGATGTGTGCGTTACTTCTGAATACGCATAAACGTGGGCATTCAGGAGTTCCACTGATTTTTGTACGTACACGTTTGTGACGACGTACACGAGTTTCATTACGTGATACTTTAGTAAACATTTTTGATCTCCTTTCCCACTACTATTTCTTACCTGCTGTTTTACCTTCCTTACGACGGATGTGTTCACCAACATAGCGAATACCTTTTCCTTTGTAAGGTTCTGGTTTACGAACAGCACGAACATTTGCTGCAAATTCTCCAACTTCTTGTTTATCGATACCTGCAACTTTGATAGTTGTAGCAGTTGGACAAGTTACTTCTAAGCCTTCTTTAACTGGCATCTCAACTGGGTGAGAATATCCAACGTTCATAGTTAATACGTTTCCTTTCACTGCTGTACGGAATCCGATACCAACTAATTCTAAGTCTTTAGTGAATCCTTCAGATACACCAACTACCATGTTGTGTAACAATGCACGAGTTGTTCCGTGTAATTGTTTTGTGTGTTTTTCGTCATTTGGACGTTTTACAGTGACAACATTTTCTTCTACGTGGATTTCCATCAAAGAAGAGAATGTACGTGTTAAAGAACCCTTAGGTCCTTTAACAGTCACCTCATTCCCAGCAGCTACTTCAACAGTAACTCCTGCAGGAACGGTAATCAGTTTATTCCCGATACGTGACATTACGTTTTATCCTCCTATATATTTATTACCAAACGTAAGCAATAACTTCTCCACCTAAGTGGTTCTTTCTTGCTTCTTTGTCAGTCATCATTCCATTACTTGTAGAAATGATTGCGATACCTAATCCGTTTAATACGCTAGGTAAGTTTTCAACTTTAGCGTATACACGAAGACCAGGTTTAGAAATACGACGTAAACCACTAATAACTTTTTCATTGTTAGGTCCGTATTTCAATTCAATGTTCAAAGTTTTCTTAACATCGCCTTCTACGTTGAAGTCTACGATGAAACCTTCATTTTTCAAAATTTGAGCAATTGCTTTCTTTTCATTGCTCGCTGGCATACTGACAGAGGCATGCTTTTGTTGCAAAGCATTGCGGATTCTAGTCAGCATATCCGCAATAGGATCAGTCATAATCATATGCAATATACCTCCTTACCAACTAGCCTTTTTAACTCCAGGAATTTGACCTTTGTAAGCCAATTCACGGAAGCAAATACGACATAATTTGTATTTTCTTAATACAGAGTGTGGACGACCACAACGTTCACAACGAGTGTACTCACGAACTTTAAATTTTTGAGGACGCTGTTGTTTGTTAATCATTGATTTCTTTGCCATTTAAAAGCTCCTCCTACTTTTTGAAAGGCATACCCATTTGAGTTAATAATGCCTTTGCTTCTTCGTTTGTTTTCGCTGATGTAACGATTACGATGTCCATACCACGAGTACGGTCTACTTTATCGAAATCAATTTCAGGGAAAATGATTTGTTCTTTAATACCTAATGTATAGTTTCCACGACCATCAAAGCTAGTATCGCTAACTCCACGGAAGTCACGTACACGAGGTAATGAAATGTTGAATAACTTATCTAAGAATTCATACATTTTTTCTTTACGTAAAGTAACTTTACATCCAATTGGCATACCTTCACGTAATTTGAAGTTCGCAATTGATTTTTTAGCTTTTGTTACAACTGGAGCTTGACCAGTGATAGCTGCCAATTCTTCAACAGCTTCATCTAATAATTTAGCATTAGTGATTGCATCTCCAACACCAATATTGATTACTACTTTTTCAACGTGAGGTACTTCCATGACAGATTTGTATTCGAAATCTTTCATCATTTGAGGGACAACTACGTTTTTATATTTTTCTTGTAAACGATTCATCTTCTACCCTCCTACTTCACTTCGTTACCGCTCTTTTTAAAGATACGTGTTTTAACATTTTTACCATCTACAACTTCAACTTTTGTTGAAATACGACTAGCAACTTTTGCTTTTTCATCATAAAGCATTACATTTGAAACGTGAATTTTAGCTTCTTTTTCAACAATTCCACCTTCTGGATTAGCTTGAGTTGGTTTCAAGTGTTTTTTAACCATGTTAACACCTTCAACGATAACTCTGTCTTCCTTAGGGAATACTGCTTTTACTTCACCGATTGTGCCTTTGTAAGCACCTGTAATAACTTTTACTTTATCACCTTTTTTAATGTTCACTTAGACACACCTCCTATAATACTTCTGGCGCAAGAGATACGATCTTCATGAAGTCTTTGTCACGTAATTCACGTGCAACTGGACCGAAGATACGAGTTCCCTTTGGCGTCTTATCATCTTTGATGATTACACAAGCGTTATCATCGAACTTGATGTAAGTTCCGTTTTCACGACGAACACCACGACGTGTACGTACGATTACGGCTTTTACTACATCACCTTTTTTTACGGATCCACCAGGAGTAGCCTGTTTAACAGAACATACAACGACATCACCGATGTTTGCAAATTTTCTAACGCTACCACCTAAACAACGGATAACTAATACTTCTTTAGCTCCAGTGTTGTCAGCAACGCGCATACGACTTTCGTTTTGAATCATTGCTTTCTCCTCCTAGTATTAACCACGAGCCTTTTCAACGATTTCTACTAAGCGGAAACGTTTAGTAGCAGATAATGGACGAGTTTCCATAATTACTACTGTATCTCCGATATGAGCTTCGTTGTTTTCATCGTGAGCTTTAAATTTCTTAGAATATTTAACACGTTTACCATATAATGGGTGTGTTTTTTTAGTTTCTACCATAACTGTGATAGTTTTGTCCATTTTGTCAGACACAACTGTACCACGGTATACTTTACGAGCGTTTCTTTCCATTAGATACGTCCTCCCTATTCTTGACCAGCGTTTTCACGCTCTGTCAATACAGTTTTAATACGAGCAATTGTCTTCTTAACAGTTTTTAAACGAGCTGTATTTTCTAACTGTCCTGTGGCTTGCTGGAAACGAAGGTTAAAAAGTTCATCTTTAAGCGTATCGATTTCCTGAAGAAGCTCTTCATTTGTTTTTTCGCGGATTTCTTTAGCTAACATTACTTCACTTCTCCTTTTCTAGCAAAACGAGTTTTAACTGGTAATTTGTGAGCAGCAAGACGTAAAGCTTCACGAGCTACTTCTTCACTTACTCCACCAACTTCGAACATTACACGTCCTGGTTGAACTACGGCTACCCATCCTTCAGGAGCACCTTTACCAGAACCCATACGAACCTCTAGAGGTTTTTTAGTACGTGCCATGTGAGGGAAAATACGAATCCAAACATTTCCTCCACGTTTCATATAACGTGTCATAGCAATACGGGCTGCTTCAATTTGACGGTTACTTACATAGTTTCCTGATTCAGCAACCAATCCATATTCACCAAAGTCAATTGTACGACCTGCTTTTGAACGACCTTCGTAGCTCAAACGGTGAGGACGACGATACTTTGTACGCTTAGGCATTAACATTATTCGTTACCTCCTTTTTCTGCAGGTGCTGCAGCTTTAGCAGCATCTTTAGGGGCACGGTTTGAACGAGCATCTGGACGACGACGTCCTTTTCCTTTACGCATTGGGCGTTGTTTTGGAGCTTCTGGTTCTTTAACCATTTCACCAGGTAATACTTCACCACGGCAGATCCAAACTTTTACACCTAAACGACCATATTGAGTCGCAGCTTCTTCCCAAGCATAGTCAATATCACTACGAAGTGTATGTAAAGGAACAACTCCTTCTGAATATCCTTCAGTACGTGCCATATCAGCTCCACCAAGACGTCCAGATACTGCAGTTTTGATACCTTTAGCACCAGCACGCATAGTGTTTTGAATAGCTTTTTTCTGAGTTGCACGGAAAGATTTACGTCCTTCCAATTCGTTTGCAATCCAACGAGCTACTAAACGAGCATCTAAGTTAGGATTAGCAACTTCTACAACGTTAATTTGAACGTTCTTTGCAGAAGCGATTTTAGCTACTTTCTTTTTCAATCCTTCGATTGATTTTCCATCTTGACCGATTACTACACCAGGGTGAGCAGTACGGATGATTACTGTCATACGACCCTTTGTACGTTCGATTTCGATACGAGAGATTTGAGGGTCTGCCTTACGTTTGTCGACAGCTTCGTTTGATAATTTAGCGTAGTATGCTTCAACCAATTCACGAATCTTAACATCTTCCATTAATAATGTTCCGAATTCTTTATCGTCAGCGTACCATCTTGATTGCCAGTCACGAATGACTCCGACACGCATTCCAATTGGACTTACTTTCTGTCCCATAGCTTACCTCCTACTCTTTTTCAGCCACTACAACTGTAATGTGGCTTGTACGTTTGTGAATAGCACTCGCACTACCTTTAGCACGAGGCATGAAGCGTTTCATTGTGATTCCTTCATCAGCCCAGCAAGCCTTCACATATAACTTGCTTTCATCTAAATCGTTATTGTTAACTGCGTTAGCAACAGCTGAGTGTAACACTTTACCAACAAGGTATCCACCTTTGTTAGGTAAGAATTTCAAAATAGCAGCTGCTTCTTCTACGTCTTTTCCACGGATCAAGTCTAAGACTAGTCTTGCTTTACGAGGTTGAATACGTAGAGTTTTTGCGGTAGCTTTTACTTCCATTTCTTCTCCTCCTACTATCTAGATTTCTTATCATCTGATCCATGACCAGTGTATTTACGTGTTGGAACGAATTCACCTAATTTGTGTCCAACCATGTCTTCTGTTACATAAACAGGAACATGTTCCTTACCGTTATAAACGGCAAATGTGTGTTCAACAAATTGAGGGAAGATTGTAGAACGACGGCTCCAAGTTTTAATAACTTCTTTTTTTCCGGCTTCATTTAATGCAACAACCTTTTTCATCAAATGGTCATCACAGAAAGGTCCTTTTTTCAAACTACGACTCATTGTATCTTACCTCCTTGCCTACTTACCATTACGACGACGTACAATTAATTTTGTACTAGCCTTCTTATTACGACGAGTTTTAACACCCAATGCTTTTTTACCCCAAGGAGTCATTGGTGATTTACGTCCGATAGGTGTACGTCCTTCACCACCACCATGAGGGTGATCGTTAGGGTTCATTACAGAACCACGAACAGTTGGGCGAATACCTCTCCAACGGTTACGACCTGCTTTACCATAGTTAACTAAGCTGTAATCTTCATTACCAACTGTACCTACAGTAGCACGGCAGTTAGCCAATACTTTACGAACTTCACCAGAAGCTAAACGTAAAGTTACATATTTTTCTTCAATACCTAAGATTTGAGCTGAACATCCAGCACTACGAGCCATCTGTCCACCTTTACCAGGTTTTAATTCAACGTTGTGGATGAATGTACCTTCAGGCATGTTTCTCATTTCACAGCAGTTACCAACTTTGATATCTGTTTCTGTTCCAGAGATAACTGTCATACCAACCTTCAAATCTTTTGGAGCGATGATATAACGTTTTTCACCATCAGCATAGTTTAACAATGCAATGTTTGCTGAACGGTTTGGATCATATTCGATTGTAGCAACACGTGCAGGCACGTTGTCTTTGTTACGTTTGAAATCGATGATACGGTAAGTTCTTTTGTGTCCAGAACCTTGATGACGTGTTGTAATACGTCCTGTGTTGTTTCTTCCACCATTAGATTTCAATGGAGCTAACAAACTTTTTTCTGGTTTAGATGTTGTGATTTCATCTTTAGCCAAAGTTGTCATTCCACGACGTCCAGGTGTCATTGGTTTATACTTCTTAATTGGCATAAACTTAATTTTCCTCCTTATCGCAATATTTATTCAGGAAATAGCGTCTTCTCCCTGATTATTCTTCAGAACCGAACAATTCGATTGTTTGTCCTTCTTTAATTTTTACAATAGCTTTGTGTACAGCGCTTGTTTTTCCAACATAACGACCTACACGTTTTGTTTTTGGTTTGCAGTTCATTGTATTTACTTTTACAACTTCTACATTGAATGCAGCTTCAACGGCTTTAGCAATTTCAATTTTGCTAACACCCTTAACTACTTCAAAAGTTACTTTATTATCTTCAGCCATCATCTTCATAGTTGCTTCAGTGATGATTGGGCGGATAATTACGTCTCTGTAATCTTTCATTATGCCAATGCCTCCTCAACTTGTTTTACGGCAGCGCTTGTCATAACAACTTTGTTTGCATTTACTAAATCATAAGTGTTGATTGCAGAAGCAGCCATTACTGTAGCTCCAGCAATGTTACGTGCTGATAAGTAAACGTTTGTTGCTTCTTCGCTATCAGCAACAACAAACAATGTTTTCTTTGGCGCTTGGATAGCTTCAATAATTGAAACAAATGTTTTTGTTTTTGGTTCAGCAATTTCAAATTTATCCAAAACGCTGAATGCTGTTTCTTGAACTTTTTCGCTCAATGCAGATTTAACTGCTAAACGGCGAACTTTTTTGTTAATGCGGTATGCATAGTTACGTGGAGTAGCTCCGAATACAGTTCCACCACCTCTAAATTGAGTAGCACGGATAGAACCTTGACGAGCACGTCCTGTACCTTTTTGACGGTAAGGCTTGCGTCCACCACCAGAAACTTCGCTACGACCTTTAGTGTCAGCAGTTCCTTGACGACGGCTTGCCATTTGCATTACTAATGCATCATACATAGCCTGTTGGTGTGGTTCAATTCCGAAAACAGCGTCGTTCAATTCGATTGAACCAACAACTGCACCAGTTTGGTTAATTACGTCGATAGTAGCCATTATTGAACCTCCTTATTTGCAGTATAGTCAACTAAAGTAACAGGTTCTTTATCTCCCTTGCTAGTTTTAGCAGTACGTACCATTACGCAACCTTTTCTAGGTCCAGGAACGTTACCTTTAATTAACATATAGTTGTTTTCTGTATCAACTTTAATAACTGTCAAGTTTTGGTTTGTAGTAGTATATCCACCTTCTTGACCAGCCATAATAGTACCCTTCATGATACGTCCTTGACGTGAAGTAATACCGTTTGTAGCTAATGAACCGATGTGACGAATGTTCTTAGATCCACCGTGAGTCTTTGGACCTTGGTGAGCATTGTTACGAACGATTGTACCATTGTAACCTTTACCTTTACTTGTACCGATTACATCTACTGTTTCTCCTGCAGCAAAGATATCAACATTAACTAAATCGCCAACATTTACATCCATGTCGCAATCGCGCACTTCTTTAATGAAACGCTTTGGACTTGTATTTGCTTTTTTACAGTGTCCGATGTTTGCTTTAGTCGTGCGTTTTTCTTTGATTTCTTCAAATCCTAATTGAACTGCGTTGTAACCATCTGTTTCAACTGTTTTCTTTTGTAAAACAACGTTTGGTGTTACTTCAACTACAGTTACTGGAATTAATACACCATCTTCAGTGAAGACTTGTGTCATTCCTAATTTTCTTCCTAATAGTCCTTTCATCATTGACACCTCCATTAAAGTTTAATTTCGATGTCGACACCGCTAGGAAGTTCAAGTCTTTGTAAAGAATCGATCGTTTCCTTGTTTGGTGCAACAATCTCAATCAAACGCTTGTGCGTACGAATTTCAAATTGTTCACGTGAATCTTTGTATTTGTGAACTGCACGAAGAATTGTTACCACCTGCTTTTCAGTAGGTAATGGAACTGGTCCTACAACTTTTTTAGCTCCGTGTTTTGTCGCAGCTTCGACAATTTTCTTTGCACTATCATCTAAGATTCTGTGCTCATACGCCTTTAAGCGAATTCTCATAGTATTTTTTGCCATGTTTAACTCCTTTCGTTTATTCTAGATAAACATGCTCCATGCGAATTACCTGGCCACACCCATGACAACGGATTTCAGTGGGTCAGCAACCTCGCACTTCATCGCAAGCTCCTGTATTCTAACACATATATTTCACGTGTTCAACCCCTAAATTAAAAAAATTTAATATTTCTTTTATAGCCTTTATTTATCGCGTTTAAACGCATTTTATTTTTCAAAAATTTAAATCTTATTTTCAAAAAACTATGACAACTAATATCAGTGGGTCGTGAATATCTTTTTAAACAATAAAAATATACCTATTTTTTTTAAACATGTAAAAAAGCACCTGTTTTAATCAACAGATGCTAACCAATCCTCTAAATATTGACAATATATACCATGATTATCCACAAAACACATATGACGACATCCCGACATTAAATGCCATTTTGCATTTTTTATACTATCATACATAGTTTTTGCGACTAATGGCGTACACAAATCATTTGTACCACTTATTATTAATGCAGGTACATCAATTTCATTCAACCGGTTTGTATATTCAAAATTCTTTAAGGCCCCCAGTGGCGTATACTCATTTGGACCCCAACCAATCAAGTAAGCTCTTTGTCCCACTTTCTTTTCTCTAGTGACACACTCTGGTGTTTTTTCATCAAATGGTCCAGCACAATGAAGCTGCATATAGTGCTCATTAGCTAACAGATATTCCTTTGAATTATAATCCTCACTTAGAATAGCTCTTTGTTCATCCTCTGACATAAAGGAAATCATACGATGTTGTTCCTTAGCCCATAATGAAGCAGAAGATAATGTGCTTGATAAAATCAAAGATTTAAGTTTGGCATTCTTCTTTTCAATTGCATATGCAATAGCTAACATTCCACCCCAAGACTGTCCAAGCAAATGGCAAGATTCAATATGTAAATATTCTAACAAAGCAACAAGTTCTTCCATCCATGTGTCTTGATTCCATAATTCATCATGATCTTCTACATATGATTTACCACATCCTAACTGATCATACATAATCACTTTTCTTCCTGTTTTAGCTAAGCAATCAAGCACTTCAAAATAATTATGAGTGGATCCAGGACCTCCATGCAAACAAATTAAAGGAGTTTTATCTCCACCATCCACAATACGATAATATGTTTTAAAGCCTTTAAAAGGCATGTAACCTTCAATTATATTCATCTTCTTCTACCTTCATTTATTTCTTTTGTAGATATATATTTATATCTACATCTCCATTGATTCCATCTACCTGCCCTTTATTTGAATATTGCCACATATCAAACTTATCCTCCATAGGGCATGTTGAAGAATAAGAAGCCAGCCAAATTGAATACTTTGAGATTTTATCAAAATCATAATTTTGGTAAAGCCAAGTCAAATTTCCATAAATCATAGGCGTATATCCAGCTTCTTTTATTTTCTCACAAAATCGAAGCGCAAGATTTGTTTTTTGTTCAGTTGTCAAATCATCAATTCTTCCACCCTGCTCAAACTCTTCCATGTCAAATACGATTGGCATGTCTATCTTATAATTTTTAACTTTCCTTAATACCAAATTTACCTCTTGATCAATTTCATCATCACTAACAGCACTAGAGAAAAAATAGACTCCTACTTTTATTTTATTCTTAATTGCCGACTGAATATTAAAATTAAAATATTCATCCTCATGTAAGATTCCTTCTTGAGCCCCTCGATATCCTATCCGTATCATCGCAAAATCAATTCCATCTTGTTTTACTGAAGACCAATCTATACTTTGATTATGACTGGATACATCTATTCCTGTCGATTTATCATATGAGGCATCTTTATATGTCATCAACCCATTCTCCATTGTGAATAAATCCAAATCATAATAACTTTTCTCTTCAACCAAATTTTTTTGCCAAAATAACGTTCGGATGCTAAATAATCCACCAGTCAAAATAAGAATCGAAACAAGAACTAGAATCATAATTCTGCCTATTTTTATTTTTCTCATACGCCAATAACCTTTAATATCTCTAAACTAGCCATTCTAGACATGACTGGACTTTCAATCAAGCCTTTCTCAACACAAGCACAAGCATGCTCAATTTCACCTGTAAAATCTGACTTTTGTGATACAATCATTCGGTTCTCATTTATTAATGCTTCGATATTTTTCCAAAAGTTCTTACAAGTAATACTTCCCTTTGTACCATATATATGTGACGTATTTTCCATACTCACATCCCAACTTGTTGCAATATGTGCCACACATCCATTTTCATATTCGATCAAAGCTTCATCTTTTAATCGAAACACTTGCTTTATCTTACTATTTGCCATTCGATTTGCGTAACAAATCGGATAAACGCCAATATCGAACATGCACCCTGCCCCAGTCTGATTAAAATGCCATTCAGAAATGGATTCCGTTAATCTTGTCGCATATTGTGCATCTATTGATTTCACTTGTCCAATCTCTCCATTTGAAATCATTTCAAATAATTTCTGATTCAATGGAGTAAACACTGTTTTATGTGCTTCCATTAAAAAACAATTTTGTTTCTTTGCATAATCAAAACATTCATCCAATTCTTTTGAAGATACGCACATTGGTTTTTCACAGATTACATGTTTAAAATTCTTCAAAGCCATTTGTATGTGCTTTGCATGCAAATAATTTGGCGTACAAATATAAATCATATCTAAATTTTGATCATGAAGCATTTGCTCATAATCATCATATGCTTTTTCTGCACTATATTCTTTTTTAAAGGCATTTGCCTTTTCCAAACTAGAAGAACACACTGCATATAAATCTGCATTATTCGCATATAGAATTCCTTGAATCACACGATGGCTAATTTTTCCAAGTCCATAGACTCCTATTCGAATCATTTTTTCATTCACCTTCTTTAAGATTACTTTAAACTATATCTCTTATTATATATAGAGAAATAAGCAGTTAACCTCATTTGCTCACTATACTTATCTCTTCTGCCTATTTCTTTCATATATGAAGAATGTCCATGGAATTATTCCATGGACATTTTATTATAGGCTGTTTTTGCCATTTGCGCATAACCCTTATCACTTGGATGTAAATGATCTCCGCTATCAAATTCATCTTGCATCTTATGCCCATCACAAATATCTTTATCAAAATCGATAACACCATCAATCTCATCTGTTGTACGAATCCATTCATTGACTTCATTACGCAAGTTCTCTCTAAAATATGCATATGTACGCCATCCTTCAATCGGAATCAAAGTACCAATATACACTTTCATCCCTAATGATTTCGCATGCTTTACATATTTTCTTAGTCCCTCAATCAAATCTTGACTTGATGGAAGATCTTGCCATGGTCTAAACTCATTTTTTTCGACACCTACAGGATGAATAATATCATTGATTCCTTGCAGAATAATCAATGTATCACTTCCTGCAACATGCATTTCATGTCCAAAGCGATAATCTCCTTTTAATCCATAGGCTTCATATTGAACACAAGAATATTGTCTTAAAATACGCGTTCCACTAACTGCTTTTCGAACAACAGACACCTTTTTATTGTTTTCCCACATCAACTTCTGTAGATAATCCGGCCAATCCTGAGAAGTAATTGAATCTCCATAACATGTAATTACTTGATTTTTAGCATCTGTAAACACTGCTACTTCGCTTAAGAAAAATACCCAAGGTGTTTTCATACTTGAAGCATGATCCATAATACCTGCATGAGAGAAATCACCTTCTCCAAAATAACCTGTACTTAATGGTCCTTGTGTGTATACTCCACAGCGTAAATGTGTAAACTCTTTTAAATAGAAACTAATAGCAATAGTTTCTTGTTCATGCACTTTAAAATCTAATGGATCACTATAACATTGTTCTCCCACATCTAAGTGAAGTCCTTTAGAACCATTAAAAGTAATATCAACAATAGATGTTGGATCTAAATCACGTCCACTAATCACTCTACCTATTGTGATTGAATCAAAAACAACGCCTTCTTTTCCTGTAAAGTTATCTAAACAGATACGCACCTTGTCTCCTTCAAATGTAGATTTCATAGGATAGCGTAATGTAATATTTTTAGCATATTGACTTGGTTTATGTGTAACAATCGACATTGCCTGTCCATATATTGCTTTATATTCTTTTTCCATAGTTAACCTCCAAATTATTTATTATCTATTTCTACATCATTAACACTTATGTTTTTATCCATAAATAATCATACATGAAACATTGCAAAAATCCAAACATATACCTTATTATATTAAAGAAGTTGAGGAAATAATGCATGAGTAAATTAGAAAATTATTACGGTAAATTTTGTGAAGATAAAAGACTCTTATCAAGACATGGCCAAGTTGAATATACAACAAGCATGAAATATATTCACAAATATTTAAAACCTGAAAATCGTATATTAGATATTGGAGCAGGAACTGGCAGATATAGTGTTGCCTTAAGTAACGAAGGATATCAAGTCGATGCGATTGAACTTGTGAAATACAATCTTGGTGTTTTAAAAGCAAAAAAAAGCAATGTGAAAGCCTATCAAGGAACAGCTTTAGATTTATCACGATATCAAGACAACACTTTTGATATCACTTTACTATTTGGACCCATGTATCATTTATTTAGTTATGAAGATAAATTAAAAGCATTGTCCGAAGCTAAACGTGTTACTAAAGCTAATGGAATTATTTTTGTTGCTTACGTCATGAATGAATATAGCGTTCTTGTTCATGGTTTTAGAGATGGACATATTAAAGAATCATTAAATAATGGTAAATTAGATGAAACATTTCAAACCCAAACAAACATTGATGATTTATATAGCTACATTCGCCTAGATACAATCAACAAATTAAATGAAGAAGTTGGTTTAGAACGCATTCAAATTATTGCTGCAGATGGTCCAAGCGATTATATGCGTCCTATCTTGAATAAGATGGATGATGAAACATTTGAGTTATTCATCAAATATCATCTTTCCACTTGTGAAAGACAAGAACTGATTGGTGCTAGTTCACATACAATAGATATATTAAAAAAATAATGTCACTTTTGTGGCATTATTTTTATATTATATATTCCATTGTTAAAACTACGAAACAGCATGCAACTGATACTTGAAATAGACTTTTATCTTTCCATGCCAAAACAATCCCAACTATAAGTGCTGCAAGTCCAGCAAGTTGTGAATTTGTTTCATACAATATAGTAGGAAATGTCATCACCGCCAAAGTCACATAAGGAACATAATATAAAAATGACTGAATATATATATTAGTAATGGGTTTGTTTAAAAGCGTTAATGGCAATACACGAATTAAATATGTAACAACTGCCATTGTAGCTACATACATCATTGGATTAGACATTTTCTTCCTTCTTTCTAGGTTTAATAATGGCGGCTGCCATTGAAATAATGATTGTTAATAAAATGGTCCTTGTTCCACTTGAGATTGGCATATCTTTACAAACGTAGCTCAACAAGAAACTCACAACAACAAGAACACCTACAACTCGATCTTTCTTTGCCTGGGGAATAATAATAGCTAAAAACATGCCGTATAGTGCTACGCTTAAACTAGTTACAATTTTTGTAGGAAGACTATTTCCGGCAATAATTCCTAGTGCTGTGCCAAATGCCCAACATGGAAGTGCCACCAAATAGGTACCATAAATATATTTATAGTTTACTTTTCCTTTATGGTTGATTGCCAAACCGAATAATTCATCGGTTAAATCAAAACCTATACACATTCTATGAACCAAAGTTGTTTTTTCTTCAATCTTTTGGCTTAGCGCAAAGCTCATTAAAAAATAGCGTGCATTGCTGACTAAAGTCATTATGATCATCTGAATAAATGTACCATGTGTACTGATCATTAAAAAGACAGCATATTCTCCGGCTGATGCATTGATAAACAAGCTAGTCAAAAAGCCTTGTATTGGTGATAGGCCTACATTTTTTGCGATGATTCCAAGTGAAAAGGAAACCGCAAAATAACCCAATCCAACTGGAATACTGTCTTTGATTCCTTTTTTAAATTCCATAATTTCACTTCCTATTTCTATGCATTATAAGAATTGTGTTG
Source organism: uncultured Holdemanella sp. (assembly GCF_958348295.1). Classification (NCBI taxonomy): domain Bacteria; kingdom Bacillati; phylum Bacillota; class Erysipelotrichia; order Erysipelotrichales; family Erysipelotrichaceae; genus Holdemanella; species uncultured Holdemanella sp. The sequence continues at coordinate 2,733 of NZ_CATVYQ010000045.1, read as the reverse complement.
TTATTTGTAAAACAAATATTTATAATACTTCCATAAGGAAATGTGATAGATATGAATCTAACAAAATACGATGTTTTTTTTTAAGTATTAGAAACAAAGACAATTAGTCAAGCCGCTAAAGAGATTGGATATTCACAGAGTGCAGTTTCACAAACTATCAAGGCTTTGGAAGAAGAATTAGAAACCACTTTATTCATTCGACAAAAAAGCGGTGTTTCCCTAAGTCATGATGGACTTGCATATCTCCCCTATTTAAAATCAGTTCAGGCAAGTCTTGATAATCTTCATACTAAGAAAAAGGAAATGAAAGGATTGAATCAAGCTATATTAAAGATTGGTACATTTACAAGTGTGTCTAGACATCTTTTACCTTCTTTAATGGAAGAGTTTATTCAGATTTATCCAAATGTACAATTTGAATTGTATCAAAGTGAATATACAAATATTGAACAACAATTATTAGAAGGAAGTCTTGATTTGGGATTCACTTGTATTGATGCCATCCAACAAGTTCAATATCAAGAATTGTATTATGATGAAATGTTTGCGCTTGTTCCTCAAAATCATGTGTTGGCTAAATACAATGTTTTAGGTATGAAACAAATCGCAAAATATCCTTTCATTCAATTAGATGAAGGAGAATATTCTTTACCTATTAATATGTTTCATTCTTTAAACTTACCTGTTCAAATCAAACATAAAGTATATGATGATTCCACAATTCTAGCTATGATACGCCAGAATTTAGGCATTTCAATTCTTTATCAAAATGCTTTGAGCGATTATGATGATTTGTGTTTGATTCCTATTCAAGAAAATCTATTTCGTCATGTTGGAATTGCCTATAATAATTATGATACTTTGTCTTATGCAGGCAAAACATTTTTAGATTTCATTCTTAAAAAGACACCAGAAATCCTTAAAGACAAAGATAGTTTTCATATTATTAAAATTTAACATTATTTTTTACTGTTTAGGTTGACTCACTTACTAATTTATATTATTCTTTTCACGTACATAAAGATATACGGTAGGTGAGGTTACCGCAGGGATTTGGATTTCCTAAGATTACTGCCGCAAAGTTGTGGAGACACGACTCGTTGGTCAGCAGGCAAAGTCGCAAAGGCTTGGCTTAATGTAATTATATGCCCTGTGATACTAAAGCTTGAACGGTGATACTTAGGTTAATGACGTCATTGTTTAGGCAATGACGTTTTCTTTTGTTTATAAGGAGGTGAGGTTTGTATGTGTACGGATCCGGATGGGAATAGTTTGAATTATATTAAGAAAGCAGAGGTACATAATCATGATGAACAAAGAAGAATTCATTCAATTACTACAAGACAAAAAATACAAAACTGCACAACACACACTTTCCGAAATGAACGATATGGATACAGCCGCCTTTTTAGAAGAATTAGATGCGAAAGAATGTGCTTTGGCATTTCGCTTAATTTCTAAAGAAAAAGCTGCCGATGTATTCTCATGCATGAATTCAAAGATGCAGACATATTTGGTAGATATGTTTTCTGAAACTGAATTAAAGGAATTATTGGATGATTTATATATGGATGATACAGTCGATATGTTAGAGGATCTACCCGCAAACTTAGTTACGCGTATTTTGAAAAACTTGGATTCAACGAAAAGATCAACCATTAATAAACTATTAAAATATCCTGAAGACAGTGCTGGATCCATCATGACAACTGAATATGTCACATTAAAAAAGACAATGACAGTAAAACAGGCCATGAACCATATTAAAGAGATTGGTATCCATAAAGAGACAATTTATACTTGTTATGTCACTGAAAATAAAAGATTGATGGGTATTGTCACTGCCAAAAGTTTAATGACAAGTGATGATGATGAAAACATCACAAATCTGATGAACACAAATATTATTTCAGTACATACACATACTGACCAAGAGCAAGTGGCTCACTTATTTAGAAAATATGATTTAATTGCGATGCCTGTACTAGATAGTGATGGATGTTTAGTTGGTATTGTGACATTTGATGATGCCATGGACGTTATGGTTGATGAAACCAACGAAGATATTTCGCGTATGGCTGCCATGGAACCCAATGAAAAAACATATTTTGAAACTACAGTTTGGCAACAGGCAAAACACCGTATTTTATGGTTACTCGTTTTGATGTTTTCTGCAACAATCACCGGAAGCATTATTACTCGATATGAAAATGCCTTCAGCGCTGTACCATTACTTGTATCCTTTATTCCCATGTTGATGGATACGGGTGGAAACTGTGGTTCTCAAAGTTCCACTTTGATCATTCGTGGTTTGGCTTTGGGTGAAATCCACTTTAAAGAAATTTTTAAAGTTATGTTTAAAGAATTTAGAATTTCATTAATTGTTGGATCCATTTTAGCTGTAGCCAATGGCTTACGTATTTTCATTCAGTACCAAAACTTCAATATCGCAATCGTTGTTGCTCTTTCATTAATGGTTGTCGTTATTATTGCCAAATTCATTGGTTGTATTCTTCCATTGTTTGCGAATAAATTCGGTGTAGACCCTGCCATTATGGCAAGTCCATTGATTACTACAATTGTGGATACTTGTTCTATTTTAGTTTATTTCAATATTGCGGTTCATGTATTTAATATTGTTGTTTGAGAGGTGAGAAATCATCTCTTTTTTTAAACGCAAAGACACATTTAATAAAACAGGATATAGACATCATTAATGTCAAATAGACTTGT
>NZ_CATVYQ010000044.1:0-20038 GCF_958348295.1 uncultured Holdemanella sp. | reverse complement strand
TTGACGGTGAAGGTTCAAAGGTTATTTGCAAAGACTAATTTGAAAATTCCAGTTTATGATCGTATAGATTAAGACAAAGCGTATTTATAAATGAAAGGCTGAGAGATCAGTCTTTTTGTATAGTTTTCATATTTAATGGTATACTTTAAGAAATAGATAAAACCAAATTTAAGGAGTAATTATGGCTTTTAATTTTAAGAAAGAATATAAAGAATTTTATATGCCTAAAAATAAACCAGTGATTGTAAATGTTCCTGAAGCAAATTACATTGCGGTCAGAGGTGAGGGCAATCCAAATGAAGAAGGTGGAGCATATCAGCAGGCAATTGGTGTATTGTATGCGATTGCTTATACTTTGAGAATGAGTTATAAGACGGATTATAAAATTGAAGGATTCTTTGAATATGTAGTTCCACCACTAGAAGGATTCTGGTGGCAGGATGATATAGATGGTGTGAATTATGCAGATAAAGATTCATTTCATTGGATTTCAGTCATTCGATTGCCTGATTTTGTGAATGAAAAAGATTTTGAATGGGCTGTTGAAACAGCAACTAAAAAGAAAAAAATAGATTGTTCATCGGCAGAGTTTTTGACGATTGATGAAGGTTTATGTGTTCAAATCATGCACTTAGGATCTTTTGATGATGAACCAGCTACAGTTGCACTTATGGATGAATATTTAAAACAAAATGGATATGCAAATGATATGAATAGTCAAAGACTACATCATGAAATATATTTGTCGGATGCAAGAAAGGTTGCACCGGAAAAATGGAAAACAGTCATTCGACATCCTATAAGAAAGATTTAGATAAATTGGAATTTGGAGGGAATAAATTCATGGCATTAAAATTAATGAAAGGCAGTTTGCAATACAAAAATCAAATTATAGAAATGATTAAAGAATGGAAATCGTATAACGATACCCATGACGCAAATACTTCGCCATGGGCTATATTTAAAAATGATTATGATGATTTTGAATATTATCTAAATAATTTAGAAATATCAACTACGGATGATGGGTTTGTTCCTGATTCTACTTTCTTTTGCTTAGATGAAGACCGGGATACCATGGTTGGTGCTGTTAATATCAGACATTACTTAAACGAATATTTATTGAAATATGGTGGTCATATTGGAGATGGTATAAGACCAAGCGAAAGAAGAAAAGGTTACGTAACCAAAATGATCAGCTTGGCTTTAGAAGAATGCAAGAAACTTGGTATGGATAAAGTTTTATTGGTTTGTGATAAAGGCAACATTGGTTCTGTCAAATCAATTATCAATAATGGCGGAGTATTAGAAAACGAAGTTTTAAAAGAGGGTAAGCTAATACAAAGATATTGGATCATGTTGTAAATGTAAATTCCTGTTTGCATACTTACTACATTTCAAAGACACACGTTTGCAAAGTTCGGTGTAAAAAATGTGCACATACAACAGAAGTTCGTTGTAAAAAGTGTGGTTTGACTCCAAAAGTTCGCTGCATTTTTTGTGACTTAGTGGGATGCGATTTTCAAATATTGTGAGATTTATCTTTGATAACTTCCAGTTTGCCATTGTAGATAGTTTTGAAAGGAAGAGTTTATATGGATAGTAATGTTGCAGAAAATATAAATATACTCGCAAATTTTTTGGGAACACGAGATATTGATGCGTTAAATCAAGAAGATTTATTTAAACGATATGGAATTCATCAGGTAGATGTGATGGTTTTATTTGGTGGAAGTATTCTTGAAGGTGGCGATGTTTTAGCTAGTGGAATTAAAAACTTCGTTGCGAAAAAATATATTATTGTTGGTGGAGCAGGACATACAACAGATACACTACGTCAGGTTGTTCATTTAGAATATCCGGATATTGAGACAACAGATTTATCAGAAGCAGAAATATTTCAAAAGTATATTAAACATGTATATGGATGTAAGGCAGATTATCTTGAAACAAAGTCTACAAATTGTGGGAATAATATAACGTATCTTTTGGATTTATTGAAAAAAAACAATATTTCTTTTAATAGTATCATTCTAAGTCAGGATGCTTCTATGCAAAAGCGTATGGCGGCAGGTTTAAAAAAATATGTCAATAATGATGTGACAATCATTAATTATGCAACTTATTGTGCTAAAGTATTGAACCAGAATGATGAATTGGTTTATGAAGAAGATTTACATGGCATGTGGCCAATTAATAGATATGTCAACTTGTTGATGGGAGAAATTCCTAGACTTTCAGATGATGCGAATGGCTATGGTCCGAATGGAAAGAATTATATTGCACATGTGGATATTCCCGAAAATGTTATGATAGTTTTTGAAGAATTAAAGATGGCTTTTGGAAGTGAAACAAGAGAAGCCAATCCATTGTATGCATCAAAAGTAATTAAAAAATAGTTAACAGTATTATTTGAAAAGTGGGTAAAGAAGCTAAGAATTCGTTTAGTCGAATTCTTTTTTTGTGTTTAGCACACAGGTGTTGACACTGCTAAAAAGGTGTTGTATAGTATTAGCAAGCAAAATATTAGAGTGCTAATGAAGGAGTGGTATTATGGCTAAGAAAAAACAGTTTAAAGCGGAGTCAAAACGTTTATTGGATTTGATGATCAATTCCATTTATACACACAAGGAAATCTTCTTACGTGAACTTGTATCGAATGCGAGTGATGCGATTGATAAATATTATTATGAAAGTCAAGGTCATGCGGATGCAAGTCAATTTGAGATTCGTATTGAACCAAATAAGGAAGCTCGTACCTTAACAATTTCGGACACTGGTATTGGTATGTCAAAGGAAGAGTTAGAGGAAAACTTGGGTACAATTGCGAAGAGTGGTTCTTTGGCTTTTAAAGAGGAAATGAAGAAAAAAGAAGAAAACAACAATGAAGATGTCGATATCATTGGTCAATTTGGTGTTGGATTCTATTCTGCATTTATGGTCGCAAAAGATGTTCGTGTTATTACGAAAAAAGCAGGTAGTGATGAAGCTTATGAATGGGTAAGTGCTGGTGAAGATGGTTATGAAATCACACCTTGTACAAAGGAAACAAATGGTACAACAATCATTTTAACTTTAAAAGAAGATACAGATGAAGAAAACTATTCTAAATATTTGGAAACTTATGAATTAAAAGAATTGATTAAGAAATATTCAGACTATATTCGTTATCCAATCAAGATGAATGTAGAAACTCAGAAGATGAAAGAGGGTACTGAGGAAAGTGAAAAGCCTGAATATGAAACAGTGGTTGAAGATCAGACTTTAAATTCAATGGTTCCTTTATGGAAACGTCAAAAATCGAAGATTACAGATGAAGAATACAATCAATTCTACAAGGATCATTTCTATGATTATCAAGATCCTCAAAAAGTGATTCATTTTAGTGTTGAGGGAAATACTAGTTTTACAGCCTTACTTTATATTCCATCACACTTACCTCAAGGATTCTATTCACAAGACTACAAGAAAGGGCTTCAACTCTATTGTAGAGGCGTATTCATTATGGATCATGCCGAAGAATTATTGCCAGATTCATTGCGTTTTGTGAAAGGTCTAGTGGATTCTCAAGATTTATCTTTAAATATTTCTCGTGAAATGCTTCAACATGATCACCAATTAAAATTGATTGCGGGTCGTATTGAAAAGAAAGTATTGAATGAACTTGGAAATATGCTTGCCAAAGATCGTGAAGCATATGAAAAATTCTTTGAAGAATTTGGTGTAAACTTGAAGTTTGGTGTCTACAACAACTATGGTATGGATAAAGAAAAATTCCAAGATTTATTATTGTTCTACTCTTCAAGAGAAAAGAAATATGTTACTTTAAGTGAATATGTTTCTCGTATGAAAGAGGATCAAAAAGATATTTACTTTGTATCTGGTAAAGATGTTGAGTTGATTGATAAGATGCCAGTTGTTCAAACATTGAAGAATAAAGAATTTGAAGTTCTTTATTTAACAGATGAAGTGGATGAATTTGTGATGCAGACATTGATGAACTACAAAGAAAAGACGTTCAGAAATGCAGCTCAAGGAGATTTAGATTTAGATACTGAGGAAGAAAAGGAAGCTTTAAATAAATCAAAAGAAGAAAATAAAGATTTATTGACATTTATGAAAGAGGCTTTAGGCGATGAGGTTGCTGAAGTGAAATTGTCAAATAAATTAACAGAGGATCCAGTATGCTTAACGGCTGGTGAAGGTATTTCTTTTGAGATGGAAAAGGTTTTCGCAAATATGCCTAACCAAAGTCAAATGCCTATGAAGGCAACGCGTATTTTGGAAATCAATCCAAATCATCCAATCTTTGAAACATTGAAGACTTTATACACTTCTGATAAAGATAAAGTTAAAGAAGTGGCTGAAGTATTATATGATCAGGCTTGTTTAATTGAAGGCTTCGCAATCAAAGATCCAATCGCATATTCAAAGAAGATCTGTGAATTGTTAGTGAAATAATTCTAGGCACAAACTTTCAAGTTTGTGCTTTTTTTCTTTCGTGATACATTTAACCTAGGTGAAGATTATGAAGTATCAAGAATTAGTGAAAGAAGTAGAGGGTGTTGGAAAACTAAAGTTAAGTGAGCAGGAAAATTTTTATCGTGATGTATTAAATGAAAGTTCAAATGATTTAGAAGTTGGGGTTGCGGCCACTTTACAAATTTGAAAAAAAGATAAAAAGATTCCAATTCTTGCGATGAGTGCCAATGCGTATATGCAAGACATACAGAAATGTTACAAGGCTGGTATGAATGGGCATATCAGTAAACCTTTATATTTAGAGGATCTAAAAGATCGAATTTTTCAAATTATATAAAAAGCCAGGTTTTTCCTGACTTTTTTAGACGATGATACCATTGCAGTGATCAATTTCATGTTGAATGATTTGGGCTACAAAACCAGAATAGGATTGTTTGCACTTTTTAAAAGATTCATCTTGATATTCAACAGTAATATTTTCATAACGAGTTGTATTTCTTTCACCATTTAGTGATAAACAACCTTCTTTGACTTTGTAAGGTCTAGACTTCTTCGTGATTTTTGGATTATACATCACAATTTGTGCCGGTCCAATCGCAAAGATAATAATATTTTTAGAAACACCAATCATATTGGCAGCCATGCCTACACATTGATCACTATAAGCTTGTAATGTATCTTTTAGATCTTGAGCCACTTGTGCATCCATTTTTGTAGCTGGAGCTGACTTAATAGCTAAGAAAGCTTCATCTTTCATTATTGGTTTAATCATAACATACCTCTTTTCTTCAAAAATCATATTTGTTTTAGATGTTTTTTTCAAGTATAATTGGCATATGCTGAAAAATATAGTATTTGATTTAGGAAATGTATTGGTTAAATTTGATTCAAATGAATTGATTTATAGCTTCTTTAATGAAAGACAAGAGGAAGTGAAATCATTCTATTTTGATTCTTTATGGAATGAGTATGATCAAGGACTTTATTCAGTGGAAGAGATGATTGAAAAGGGAGTAAAACAATTTCCTGAATTAGAGTTAAGTATCAAAAAGTTGATGTATCATTGGACAGAATTTGTGATTCCATTAAAAGACAATGTTGCGTATATCAAAGATTTAAAACGATTCGGATACAAAGTATATATTCTTTCAAATATTCCAGAAGATGACACAAAATATTTGAGAAGTCTTGATGTGTTTGATAATATAGATGGCGGTGTTTTTTCTTATGAATATAAGAAAATTAAACCAGATCCAGAAATATTTCATATATTATTAAAAAAGTATGATCTTAAGGCATCGGAATGTTTATTTTTAGATGATCGAAAAGACAATGTAGTTGCAGCAAGTAATTTGGGATTTGAAACAATTGAAGTTAAAGATTCAAGTAAAGTCATTGACTTAATAAAGGAGAAAATTAGTGAAGTGTAAAGTAGAAAAAATATGCGGTGGATGCTCACTTTTAAAACTGAAGCCGAGTATGCAGGCAGATAAAAAGAAAAAAGATGTGGAAGCTTTAGTTGAAAAAGCACATTTAAAGGTTCGTGTTGGTGATGTGCATATGGCTAAAAACGATACGCATTATCGTAATAAAGTCATTGTTGGTTTTGCGAAAGATAAAGGAAAAGTATATTCAGGTTTATATGCGCCTCATTCGCATCGTGTTGTGAAGACTGAAAATTGTATTATGCAGCCAAAATTGGTAAATGAAATTATCAATAAGATAACAGAACTTGTTGGTTCTATGAAATTAGAATTATATAACGAAAGAACAGGAACGGGTTTATTGCGTCATGTATTGATTCGTTGGGGACATAAGACAGATGAAGTGATGGTTGTATTTGTCACAAGTCAAAAGATGTTTCCTTCAAGAAAAAATATGGTTCGTGTATTAACGAGCGAATTTCCACAAATTAAAACAATTGTACAAAATATCAATCCAAGAAAGACAAGTATTGTTTTGCAGGATGAAGCTATTGTTTTATATGGAAATGGTATGATTCATGATGAGCTTTGTGGTTTAGACATTGCGTTTTCACACAATTCGTTCTATCAGATTCATTCTGAGCAATGCGAAGTATTGTATGGTTTAGCTAAGAAAATGTTGGATTTAAAAGAAACAGATACAGTACTAGATACATATTGTGGTGTTGGTACAATTGGTTTAACTATGACAGATTCTTGTAAGAAAGTCATGGGTGTAGAAGTGAATCCAGATGCGATTGAAAACGCAAAATATAATGCGAAACAAAATAAGATCAAGAACATTGAATTTGTTGCGATGGATTCAACAGAATTTATGCGCCAGGCAAGAAAGTATCATAATCATTATGATGCGATTATTCTAGATCCACCTCGTGCAGGTACGACAAAAGATTTTATTGAGTGTGCTACAGCATTAAATCCAAGAAAGATTCTATATATTTCTTGTGATCCAAGAACGCAGGTTCGTGATTTAAATCAATTTAGAAAACAAGGCTATGTCACAAATAAACTAGAATTGGTTGATTTATTCCCTTATACAGATCATATTGAAAGTGTTTGTGTATTAGAAAAGAAACAATTCAATGTTAAGCCTACAAAAAAAGCGCAAAGACAAGCTCAATTTAGATCAAGTAAAATGAGTAAGAAAAAACGTTAGGAAGCAAGTATGCTTCCTTTTGTGCATATGAGTAGGTTTAAACAATTTGGAATGATATAATTTATCCAAGAGAACGGAGAATACATATGTTAGAAATTGGAATTCAAGCACCGGATTTTGAACTACCAGATCAAGATGGTGTGATGCACAAATTAAGTGATTATAGAGGTAAAAAAGTTATCTTATATTTTTATCCAAAGGATAATACGGCGGGGTGTACAAAGCAGGCTTGTGGTTTTTCTGAAAGATATCCACAATTCTTAGAAAAAGGAGCTGTCATTTTAGGGGTAAGTAAAGATACGGTGGCTTCTCATAAGAAGTTTCAAGAAAAGTATGGCCTTGCCTTTACTTTGTTGGCAGATCCAGAAAGAAAAGTGATTGAAACTTATGATGTGTGGAAAGAAAAGAAGAATTATGGAAAGGTATCTATGGGCGTGGTTCGTACAACGTATCTAATAGATGAATCTGGAATTATTGTTCGTGCAAATGATAAGGTAAAAGCGGTCAATGATGCTGAAAATATGTTGGAAGTAGTTTAGACACTGCTTCCTTTTTGTATTTGTATTAAAGGATTATGAGGTATAAAATTTCATTTGGGTGATACTATGTGGATTTTATTTGCGACAGGTTCTGCCTTTTTTGCGGGCATTACTTCAATACTCGCAAAATGTGGGATTTCAAAAACAGATTCCGATGTGGCAACAGCCATACGTACCATTGTGGTTTTAGTTTTCTCATGGATTCTTGTTCTTTTAGCTGGAACACTATTTGGTATTACTGAAATTAGTGAAAAGACATTATTATTTCTAGTCTTATCTGGTATCGCAACCGGTGCTAGCTGGCTATGTTATTTTAAGGCTCTTCAGAATGGGAATGTAAATAAGGTTGTTCCGATTGATAAATCGAGTACGATTTTAACAATATTACTGGCTTTAATTTTCTTTCATGAAGGATTGTCTTTGTTTAAACTAGTATGTGTATGTCTGATCGGTTTAGGTACAATGTTGATGATTAACAGAAAAGAGGATGTGAAGTCTAATTCTTTAGATAAAAGCTGGTTGATTTATGCGATTTTGTCAGCTGTATTTGCGAGCCTTACATCAATTTTAGGTAAGATTGGTATTTCTGAAATTGATTCTAATTTAGGTACGGCCATTCGTACAAGTGTTGTATTAGTCATGGCCTGGCTTATGGTATTTGTGAAAAATAAGCAGTCTGAAATAAAATCTATTGATCATAAAGAACTCTTGTTTATCATTTTATCTGGTTTTGCGACAGGAGGATCTTGGCTATGTTTCTATCGTGCTTTACAGGATGGACTTGCAAGTGTGGTGGTTCCCATTGATAAATTGAGTATACTTGTAACAATTGGTTTTTCTCGTGTTGTATTCCATGAAAAGTTATCAACGAAGGCATTGTTAGGTTTAATTTTAATTACAGTAGGTACTGTTATAATGGCAATAATATAGGAGATTTTATGTGTAGATATAAGAAGATTGATTTAGAAAATTGGTGTCGTAAAGAGCACTATTTATATTATACAAACAGTTTAAATGTTGAAGTGAATATGACGGCTAATATTGATGTGAGTGAGTTATTATCTTTTTGTCATACCAATGGATATAAGTTTTATCCGACTTTGATTTATTGTGTGACTAAAGTGTTAAATCGAATTGATAATTTTAAAATGTTTAAAGATAAAAATGGAGATTTATGTGTGTGGGATTCATTGGTTCCAAACTATACAATCTTCCATAAAGAAGACCATACATTTTCAGATTGTTGGACGGATTTTACAGATGATTTTGATTCTTTCTACAAAAATATTACTTCTGATATGGAATTAGGAAAAAAACAAAGAGGCATTAAGGTAAAATCAGGCCAACCTGCAAACTTTTATTGTGTTTCATGTACGCCCTGGACTGCATTTACAGCGGTTTCAAGTCGTATGGTCAATGGGGGTGCTGCCTTCTTTCCAATCATCACAGCTGGAAAATATGATGATAATTATCAGATGCCTGTAAATATTACAATTGCGCATGCCGTAGCGGATGGGTATCATATTGGCTTGTTTTTTTCTGATTTGCAAAAAGAAGTAAGTTTAAAAAGCTTGAAATCAAACCTTAAATAAAGGTCTTGAATAGGGTGCTCTATTTACTTTTTGGGCAAAGTGTTATAAAATTTTTAATGTAGGTATAAATTGAAAAGGAGATATAAAAATGAATCAATCACCACTTCAAAAAGCTAGATACCAATACAGTCCAAAATTGCCTGGAATGTTAAGAAATGGTATTTCAGAAATCTGTGTTAAGGAAGGAAATGCAACTCAAAGTGTTGCAGACCAAGAAAAAATCGCGGCTTTATTCCCTAACACTTACGGAGAAAAAGAAATCACATTCGAAAAAGGAGAAAATACTTCTGCAGCTAAAAAACAAGTTGTAGGTGTAATCTTATCTGGTGGACAAGCACCTGGTGGACACAACGTTATTTGTGGTCTATATGATGCATTAAAAGCTACTAGTAAAGAAAACGTTCTTTACGGATTTAAAAATGGTCCTATTGGATTATTAGAAGACAACTATGTAGAATTCGATGATGCTTATATCGATGCATACAGAAATACTGGTGGATTTGATATTATCGGATCTGGACGTACAAAATTAGAAACTGAAGAACAATTCGCAGTTGCTGCAAAAGTTTGTGAAAAACACGGAATCACTGCTATCGTAATTATCGGTGGTGATGACTCAAATACAAACGCTGCTGTATTAGCTGAATACTTTGCTGCTCACAATACAGGTGTTCAAGTTATCGGTTGTCCAAAAACTATCGATGGTGACTTGAAAAACGAAGACATCGAATGTTCTTTTGGATTTGATACTGCAACTAAAACATATAGTGAATTAATCGGAAACATCGAACGTGATGCAAACTCAGCTAAAAAATATTGGCACTTTGTAAAAGTTATGGGACGTAGTGCAAGTCACGTAGCTTTGGAATGTGCTTTAGAAACTCAACCAAACATTTGTTTAATTTCAGAAGAAGTTGCTGCTAAAAAACAATCTTTATCTGAAATCGCTGACTACATTGCAGATGCTGTTGAAAAACGTTCTGCAAATGGAAACAACTTCGGTGTTGCAATCATCCCTGAAGGTGTAGTTGAATTCGTTCCAGAATTTAAAGCATTGATTGCTGAAATCAACGAATTATTAGCTGGAAACAAAACAGAAGAATTTAATGCATTAGGTAGCTGGGAAGAAAAATATGCATTCATTGAAAAAGGTTTAACTGCTGAATCAATGGCTGTATTCGCAATCTTACCTCAAACTATCCAACAACAATTATTCTTAGAAAGAGATCCACACGGAAACGTACAGGTATCTTTAATTGAATCAGAAAAATTGTTCTCAGCTTTAGTTAAAGATAAATTAGCTGAAAGAGGATTTACAGGTAAATTCAATGCATTACACCACTTCTTCGGATACGAAGGACGTTGTGCATTCCCATCAAACTTTGATGCTGACTACTGCTACTCATTAGGATACAACGCATTTATGTTGATTCAATACGGATATAATGGATATTTATCAAAAGTATCTAACTTATCTAAACCAGCTGAAGAATGGGTTGCTGGTGGTATGCCAATCACTAAGATGATGAACATCGAACGTCGTAATGGTGAAGATAAACCAGTTATCAAAAAAGCATTGGTTGAATTAGATGGTAAACCATTCAAATATTTCGAAGCAAACCGTGATACATGGGCTGTTGAAACTGCATATACTTATCCAGGAGCTATCCAATATTATGGACCAACTGAAGTATGTGATTTAACAACTCGTACATTAGCTCTAGAAAAAGGTGAATAATAAATAAAAGAATGCTTCGGCATTCTTTTTTCTTAAAAGGAGTACTTATGAAATATATGATTGCAAGTGACATCCATGGTTCAAGCTATTATTGCCAAAAACTCATGGATGCCTATAAATACGAAAAGCCAGATCGATTGATTTTATTAGGCGATATTTTATATCATGGACCTAGAAACGATCTACCAAAAGAGTATGCACCTAAAAAAGTAATTGAGATGTTAAATTCCATTTCAGACTCGATTTTATGTGTTCGTGGAAATTGTGATTGTGAAGTCGATCAAATGGTATTAGATTTTCCATGTTTGGCGAATTATTCGATGTTGGATATAAACGGACTTTTTATCTATTGTACACATGGACATTTAGAACCTGTTAAATTAAAAATGGGGGATATATTACTATGTGGACATACCCATGTTCCTACCCTTGAAGATCGTGATGGTATTATTTATATGAATCCAGGCTCTGTTTCTATCCCAAAAGAAAATAGCCCTCATAGTTATATGATCCTAGAGGACTGTGTATTTACTTGGAAAGATTTAGAAACGCTTAGCCAATACCGTTGTAAAGAATTCCCAAAATCAAAATAATGATGGCAAGAAATACATATACATATTTGCCTAAGAACTTAAAAGTCGGTCCAACCGGCTTTTTTCTTCCTTTGTCTAACTCTTGCTTTAAAGCATTCCATCCTAAAACATAGTAAATGGTAATGGCACCAAGTAAGGCCGCAAAAGGAATAATATAAATAGTGACAATATCCATCCATTTACCTACGATATCGCCGTTTTCAATGCATACAGAAACGATGAATGTGATAATTCCGCAAAGTAAAACAGCTTTTTTTCTAGAAATGTGAAAGCGATTTTGCCAAGACTCACACACAGCTTCTAACATATTGATCAAACTTGTGATTCCTGCAAAAGCTACTGAAATAAAGAAGAATAGGGCAAAGAAATTACCGAGTGGCATTTGTTTAAAGACTTCTGGAAGTGTTAAAAACATTAAACTAGGACCACTGACTGGATCGATGCCAAAAGAGAATACGGCAGGCATAATCGCAAGTGCCGCTAACATCGCTGCAATTGTATCAAATATTGCCGTCTGCATACTTGCATTTGGAATATCTACATCATCCTTTAAATAAGCTCCATATACAATCATTCCTGAACCTGTAATGGATAAGGAGAAAAAAGCTTGTCCCATAGCCATGATCCATGTTTCTTTATTTAATAGATATTCCCATTTAGGTACAAATAAGAATTTATAGCCTTCAATCGCACCATCAAATAAACTGACACGAATGGCAAGGATAATAAATAAGATAAAGAAGGCTGGCATCAATATTTTATTTACTTTTTCAATCGCATTAGTAGCACTTGTAAAAAGAAGTAAACAAGTGACAAACAAGACTAAAAAGTGACATGGCACATTCGAAAAGGATTGTGTCATATTTGTAAAGAAAGCTGGAATATCATTTGTGAGTAGTTCGTTTGTGACTACGCCTTGAATGCTTCGAAATACCCATCCTAAAATGATACTATATCCAATCGCAATCCCAAGAGATCCTAGTAGTGGAAGCCATCCGATATATTTACCAAACTTATTTTTCCAACAATATGCATAAGCACCTAACGTTCCTGTTTTTGCCATTCTTCCTAGCGCAAATTCAGCCGATAAACCAACAAGGCCGAATAAGGCAATAAAAAGTAAATAAGGAATTAAAAAGGCAGCGCCTCCATATTGTCCTAAGCGATAAGGAAACATCCATATATTTCCCATTCCTACGGCAGAACCTACGCAGGCTAATACAAATCCTACCGTACTTTTAAAATTTCCATTTTTGTTCATAGTAATACCTCAATGCTTCTTAGTATAGCATAAAAATGATATAATGATTAGACAGGAGATATATATGTTTGTAGAAGAAAGACAAAATTTAATATTAGAAGATTTACAAAAGAATGGAAAAGTATTAGTCAAAGATTTAAGTAAGCGTTTTGGTGTAACACCCGATTTAATTCGTAAAGATTTGGCTTTTTTAGAATCAAAAGGGAAATGTAAAAAGATATATGGTGGAGCGATATTGAATCGTTTAAATGTTCATTTAGAAGATGCGAATTCTAGAAAAAATGTGAATACTAAGGAGAAACAAAAAATAGCGCAAATGGCCTATGATTTGATTGAACCCAATATGACCGTCTTTTTAGATATTTCAACTACGAATATTGAATTGGCTAAGTTATTAGTGTTAAACCCCATTTTAAGTATTACAGTTGTTACGAATATGTTGGATGTAATTCAAATTCTATCTTCAAGTCAAATCCATTCTATATTCATTGGCGGAGAATTTGACTATGCAAGAAATGGTTTTGTGGGCAATATGTGCGATGAATTTCTTCAACGATTTCATTTTGATGTAGCTTTTTTAGGTGTGGTTGGTATAGATGTAGAATCTGGTAGTGTTATGACCTATATGCCAAGTGATGGGCAAACAAAGCGTATTGTTTTAAAACAATCTAAAAAATCGTATATGTTGGCGGATTCGGATAAGTTTTACCAAATGGGAAATTATGAGTATGCCAAGATGAATGAATTTTATGGGATTCTGCAAACAATAAAAAGCAATAAAAAGTAATAAAGAACTATTGATTTTGATCATAGTTCTTTTTATAATGGATTTGTAAATGGAGGACTTACTATGTTAGATCGTATTTCTATTCTTAAAGATAAAATGTTGTCTCAACCACGCTTTGTAAGTATTGAACAAGCTTTGATCATTACTCGTACATATCAAGAAAATGAAAATAAATCCATTCCTTATAAGCGTGCACTTTCTTTGTATAACGCATTGAATGAAATTGAAATTGGTATGGAACCTGAAGAGTTGATTGTTGCAAATCGTACAAAGGGTGTTCGTTATGGTGTTGTTTTTCCTGAAAGTGGAATTTCTTGGGTGGATCGTGAATTTGAAACAATTCCAACTCGTCCTCAAGATAAGTTTAATGTGCATCCTGAAGATATTGAAACTTTTCGTAAGGTGATTGTTCCGTATTGGAAAGGCAAAAGTTTAGAGGATGTTATTAAAAATCGTTTTGGTGCTGAAATCAGTGCAATTTCGAAAGTGGTAAAAGTCAATCAAACCGATCATGCACAGGGGCATATTTGTCCGAATGTGAAGGAATGGTTAGAGATTGGTCCACAAGGCTATATTGATTTAGCAAAAAAACATTTAGAGACATGTTCTGATTCACAAAAAGAATTTTATGAATGTGTTATTTTAGTCATGCAAGGTGTACAGAAGTTTATGCTTCGCTATCATGATCTAGCTTTAAAAATGAATAAAAAAGATGTCGCAAAGATTTGTGAAAATCTAGCTTATAAACCAGCTGCAACATTCCATGAAGCATTGCAGTCATTATGGTTTTTATTTGTCGTACTACATATGGAAAGCAACGCATCTAGTTTTTCTCCGGGTCGTTTAGATGAAATTTTATATTCTTACTATAAACAAGATATAGATTCGGGTATGTTGAAGGAAAGTGAAGTTTTAGAATTAATTGAATGTTTATGGTTGAAATTCAATGAGATCGTATATTTAAGAAATGCGCATAGCGCAAAATATTTTGCGGGTTTTCCAATTGGATTTAATATTTGTGTGGGTGGACAAGATCAAAATGGCAATGATTTTAGTAATGAATTGAGTCATATGTTTTTAAAGGCACAAGAAGATATTGGGCTTCCTCAACCAAACTTATCCGTTCGACTTCATGAACGTACGAATGATGAACTGTTAAAACATGCGATTCGAGTTGTTTCAAAAGGAAGTGGAATGCCACAATTTTTCAATGATAAGGCAATTGTCAAGGTGATGGAAGATTTGGGTATATCACATACAGATGCCATGGATTATGCGATTGTGGGTTGTGTGGAACTTACAACACAAGGCAATAATTTAGGTTGGTCGGATTCAGGTATGTTTAATATGAATAAGGTGTTAGAACTTACTTTGAATCATGGTCGTTGTTTGTTGACAGGAAAACAAATGGGACCTGATTATGGTTCATTAAGTACATATACTTCATTTTCTGATTTAGAATCTGCCTTTGAAAAAATGATGGATTATTTTATTGATAAAATGATTCCTTGTTTAGAAGAAGTGGAAAAAGCACATATTGATATTTTACCAACAGCCTTCTTATCAAGTGTTATTGATGATTGCATGGAAAAAGGAATGGATGTCACGCGTGGTGGTGCACATTATAATTTGTCGGGTATTCAAATGATTCAGGTGGCAAATCTTGCGGATAGTTTGGCAGCTTTAAAAAAGCTTGTATATGATGAAAAGAAAATTGATGCAGCAGATTTAGAAAAAGCTTTGAAAGAAAATTTTTCAGATCATGAAGTTATGCGCCAAATGTTATTAAATCGTGCACCTAAGTATGGAAATGATGTGGATTGGGTGGATGAGCTTGGTGCCAAATGGGCATTGAAGTTTAGAAATAAATTAAGAAAATATACAAACTATCGTAATGGAGAATATCATACAGGTATGTATACGGTAAGTGCCCATGTTCCTATGGGAGAAAATGTAGGAGCTAGCTGCGATGGAAGACTTGCCAAAACACCTTTGGCTGATGGTGGATTATCAGCTGTGTATGGTCGGGATTTAAAGGGGCCTACAGCTGTCTTAAAATCAGTATCGCATTTAGATAATTCTTGTACAACAAATGGGGGCTTATTAAATATGAAATTTTTGCCAGAATTCTTTAAAACAGAATCGGGTATTGATAAGTTTGCGAATTTTATGCGTACATTTGTTGACTTAGAGATTCCACATATTCAGTTTAATGTGGTTCGTAAAGAAGATTTATTGAATGCTAAAGCACATCCAGACAAGTATCGTTCTTTGACGGTTCGTGTTGCTGGTTATACAGCATATTTTACAGAACTAGCTGGAGAATTACAGGATGAAATTATCGCAAGGACAAGTTATGACAACATCTAAAGGATATATATTTGATATAAAGCGTTTTGCGACACACGATGGAAAAGGAATTCGTACAACTGTATTTTTTAAGGGGTGTCCACTTCGTTGTAAATGGTGTCAAAATCCAGAAGGATTGTCTTATTTACCACAAGTTTTATATATGGAATCCAAGTGTATGCATTGTCTTAGTTGCGTACATGCATCAAAACAAGGTGGAGTTAGGTGTGTAGATCATAAAATTTGTATTTCAAGAAATATAAAAGAAGATTGGAACGCAATTTGTGATGTGTGTCCTACATTAGCTTTGAGCATGGATGCCAAGGAGTATACAGTAGAAGAATGTGTTCATGAAATATTAAAGGATGAAATATTCTTTAAAAGAGAAGGTGGAGTTACTTTTTCTGGGGGAGAACCCTTTTTACAAAGTGATTTTTTGATTGATTTATTAAAGGCTTGTAAGGAAAAAGGAATTCATACGGCTATTGAAACAAGTCTATATACGGATTTAGAGAATGTACAAAAGGCTTTACCATATTTGGATCAGATTTATTGTGATTGTAAATTGTATGATGAAAACTTGCATAAACAGTATACGGGTGTATCAAATGAAAAAATATTAAAGAATATTGCGTATTTACTTCAGAGTAATAAAAAAGCGTACGTAATTGTTCGTACGCCTTTAATTCCAACAATGACTGCTTCTTTTGAGAATATTTCTTCTATTTCAGAGTTTCTAGTTTCTTGTTATGAAGATGTTCATTATGAAATCTTGAATTATAATCCTCTAGCTCAATCTAAATATGCGTATTTAGATATGGAGTATTGTTTTAAAGAGAATCCAAAAATGTATTCTAGTGAAAAGATGCAGGAGTTCTATGATTGTGCAAAACAAAATGGTATAAAGAATCTAGTTATCGATTAAGGAGCGTAGGCTCCTTTTCTTAATGATTTAATGATGTGTTGGATCAATCCTTTTTCTGACTTTTTGATTTCTTGTGTTATTTGAATAGCTAGATGCATACACTCTTCTTGAGAGTTTAATGGTGCTTCTTGACTTATAATCTGCTTGTAGTGACCGTCGCTACAAAGTTCTCTAGCTTTTATGTTATCGCTCATTAATAGGGTGAAGTATTCAAGAATTTGATTCTTTAATTTTTCATCTTGAATTGGACATCCGATTTCGACACGCTTTTCTGTATTTCGAGTCATACAGTCAGCACTGGCAATGTATATTTTTATGTCTTTTTCATCGCCGAAACAATAGATTCTTGAATGTTCTAAATAGCGTCCAACGATTGAGCGAATAGTAATGTTTTCGGTTGCATTTTCAAGGCCTGGCAATAGACAACAAATACCGCGGATAATCATTTCAATTTTTACACCGGCCATACTTGCTTCACTGATTTTGTGAATGATGTCTAAATCTGTAAAAGAATTCATCTTAATTCGAATTCTTGCGGGTTGGTGTTGTTTGGCTAAATTGATTTGATTATCTATTTCTTTTAGAATGGAAGATTTTAGATTGCTGGGGGCTACCCATAAATGTTGATATTGTCCTTCTAAATTTGACATGGACATGTTTTGAAAGAATGTGACTGCATCTTTTCCGATTTCTTTACGGCTTGTGATATAAGAAAGGTCAGTATACATTTTACTTGTCTTTTCATTATAGTTACCTGTACCGATTTGTGTAATATATTTGAATTCGTTTTTATCTTTATATGTAATCAAACATATTTTGGAGTGTACTTTGTAGTTTTCAAAACCATAAAGAATGTGGCATCCACTTTCTTCAAGCTCTTCAGCGGCAGAAATGTTATTTTGCTCATCAAAACGAGCTTTTAGTTCCATCAATACAGTAACGTTTTTGCCATTTTCAGCTGCTCTACATAAGTAGCGAACAATTTTAGAATGTTTAGCTAATCTATATATTGTGATTTTAATAGATACAACATGTTTATCTTCGCTAGCTTCTTTTAATAGTTTTAAGAATCCGTCCATAGATTGATATGGATAGAAAAGTAATACATCATGATCCATGATTTGTGGAATACATGGAAGTTCTGGCGTTAATAATGGATTACTTTGTGGTGTAAAAGTTTTATATAATAAAGGCGTTTTATCGATGGTTGGTGCTAAATCAATCATCTTAAAAATATGTGATAATTCCAAAGGGCATTTTGATATAAATACTTGTTCTTTTCTTAAGCTTAGACGACTACAAAGATATTCTAATGAATCAAAATGAATCTCTTTATAGATTTCCAGTCGTATTGGGGCTAAACGATTTCGTTTCTTTAAAATATGTTTCATGTATTCACGATAATCGTCGTCATCATCAATTTGGTCTTCGTTTAAGTTGATATCGGCGTTTCTTGTGATACGTACAATTGTTTTATTTAATACTTTACAATTTTTAAATAGTCGTTCAATGCAATGGAACATGATTTGTTCTATCAGCATGTAACAATGTCCGTAATTTGGAATATAGACAATGCGGTTGGCAAAATCGGGTACAGGAATGAGCGCAAAGTGCTTATTTCCATCTTCATTGATTTCTAAGAATAAGTATTGTGCTTTATTGACCAAATGTGGGAATGGATGATGTGAATCTATGATTTGTGGAGATAGTAATGGAGCGATATCTGTGTCAAAATAGTCCTTAACAAATTTTTCTTGACCTTTAGATAGTGTTTTATAAGAAACACAAGATAGGTGTAAAGCATTCAATGTATGGTTGATATCTTTGTAAACGTTATCTCTAATTTTATATAAATTGTTTGATTCCGCAAAAATCGCATCAAGTTGTTCACTTGGAATCATTCCACTTTTCTTGTCGATTTTAGTGTTGTCAATCAAAGAAAGGTCGTATAAGGATCCGCATCGGATCATGTAAAATTCGTCAAGATTACTTGTGAAGATGGATAAGAACTTAGCTCTTTCTAATAAAGGAACGCGAGGATCGGCAGCTTCTTCAAGTACGCGCTTGTTAAATTGTAACCAAGATATTTCTCTGTTTTGGGTAATTTTCATTTTAATCTCCTATATATTTTTGAATCAAATAGCCTTCGCGAACACCATTTGTACAAATTTGAATGGTTTGGATGGAATATTTAGAAATGATTCCTTCAAGTATTAACAGGCCACAAAACATAGTGTGTACGCGTTCAGGTTTAATTTTTAAAAATAAGTGTAGTGTATCTGTTCGATTATTACTTAATGTTTGTAGAAGTTTATTTATTTTGTCGGCGGAAAAAATATATTCATCTCGATTTATCCAATCAAAGTGTACTAACAAAGATCGCACAGCTCGCATATTGCCTCCTGTAACGGCAAGATTTTGAAATTCTGAGATTTCTTTAGGAGTGGGTACAGATTCAAGTTCGCATTGAACGCGCTTTTGAATTTGAATGGTTTCCTCTTTTGTAGGTATTACTTTCTTTACGTATTTATTGAATAAATTTAAAGAACCAATATTTAATGAATAGGTAGCTAAGTTGTTATAGTGTTTGTAGAAAACAAATTCAGTACTTGCACCACCACTGTCAATGTATAATCCTTCAGGTCGTTCGATTTGGTGCATGGCTCCTTTAAAAGAAAGATTTCCTTCAGTGGTTCCGGAAAGAAGAACAATATTGATTTTGACAGTGTTTGAGATAATAGCCAATACTTCATCTTTATTGTCGAGATTACGTAAGGATGCAGTTGCGAATGCATCAATAATGTGTATTCCTAATGTATCTAATGTTTTTTTAAGTCTTAGTAAGCATTGTTTTAATTTGTTTATGCCTTCTAAAGTTAAATTGTTTTTATTGATATATGAAATCAATCCAACATTTTCTTTTTTTGAGAAGAGCAAATGAAATGAATGTTTGTTTGATTCATATACATTAAGTCGAATTGTGTTGGATCCGATATCAATTATTCCTATATTCATAGTATTTCATCCCTTTCAAGTCAATATTATATGACTTGGGTGTAAACACTATATTAAGGGCTAGTTAAATAAAATTTACAAATTTTCCAAAAAAAATCAAAAAAACATTTGACGAAG